>CALVJZ010000057.1 GCA_944332465.1 uncultured Bacilli bacterium
ACTGGAAATAATGGAACAGGCATTCACTTTTCACCAAACTTAGAAGATTGCTTTCATTTTGTAGATGCCATAAATTCTCCTTGTAAAGTTGCTAGAGTATCCGCCTTGGGAAGAGTCCTAACCTTTAATGATAGTTTTGAATATTATGGATTTTATGATTTATCCGCAACTGATAAATTACGAATAGATCATATTATGACAAGAGAAGAAATAATGGACCATATGTTAACAACACCTGGCGCTAATCTTTTAACATTTATTAGAGACTATAAACTAGAAGATGAAGAAGTAAGAAGAATATTAGAAACATTTCCCAACAACCATCAAATAGCTTTAGCCATAAACTATTATCATAATGGTGATAAAGAAACATATTTCAAATACTATGGAGTAAAAAGGTGAAAGCCTTTTTTCTTTGTGATATAATAAAAAAAGGTGATAATATGAAACAAAAAATAGGAATACTAGATTCAGGAATAGGTGGAACATCAACCCTAGAAGAAATAAAAAAACTATTACCTAACGAAGATTATATCTACTATGCAGATAGTAAAAATAATCCTTATGGTGAAAAAACTCCTGAAGAAATATATAAAATAGTAAAAAATATTGTTGAATTTTTAATAGCTAAAAACACCAAACTAATTGTTTTAGCATGTAATACCGCAACTACACGTTGTCTAAAAAAATTAAAAATAGAATATCCCAATATGCTTTTCGTTGGTACAGTTCCCGCTATAAAAGTAGCTTGCGATAATAATTTTAAACACACCCTTGTACTCGCAACCCCTTCAACTATAGACTCCGAAAGAACTAAAGAATTAATAAGAGATAATAAAAGAATAGACCAAGAAATAACCTTAATATCATGTGAAGGATTAGCTAACGCCATAGAAACACATAATGATAAAAAAATAGAAGAAATACTTTTATCTGTAAAAGAACAAGTACAAGATAAAAATATAGACTCAATTGTTTTAGGTTGTACTCATTACTCTTTAATAAAAGATAAAATAAGTGAAATTTTTAAAGATGTTACACTATTAGATGGTAATTATGGAGTAGCAAAAGAAGTAAAACATCAATTACTTATCAATAACCTTTTAAATGAAGAAGGACATGGTAAAGTAGACTTTATAAAATCATAATTAGTTTACTAAATAGAATTACTGTAATATAATTAAATAAGGTGAGAATATGGATACAAGATTTTATAAAATTATAAAACCTATTGTAACAGTTTTATTTACTATATTATTTCATCCTAAAATAATAGGTAAAGAAAATATACCAAAAGAAGGAAACTATATTTTAGCAGGTAATCATACTAGATGGTTAGATCCTATTATGTTAATTGCTATTATTCCAAGACAAGTACACTTTTTAGCTAAAGATTCACTATTTAAAGGTATTACAAGACCATTTTTAATAGGAGCAGGTGCTATTCCTGTAAATAGGAAAACACATGATCACAACGCCTTAGAAAATGCTATAAAAACATTAAAAGAAGAAAAAGTAATTGGAATATTTCCTGAAGGAACAATTAATAGAAAAAAAGAAACACCGACCTTACCCTTTAAAATAGGTGCTGTTAAAATGGCTTATGAAACTAATACTAAAATTGTACCCTTAGTAATCACTGAAAAATATCGTATTATTGGAAAAAGTATACGAATTGAATTTTTAAAGCCAATGACAATAACAAGTAATCTAGAAGAAGAAAATAAAAAATTACGAAACAAAATAGATAAAAAATTGGAGGACTATTATGAACGTAATTAATTTAATTAGACAAAAGTTAATTAAAGCACCTTGGTTAAAATATTATAAAAAAGAAGATCGAAAAATAAAAGTTGACGATATTTCTATTTATGAAATGCTTGTAAAATGTAGTGAAGGAAGAGATAAATTAACTGCCATTAATTATTATGGTAAATTAATAAGTTATAAAACTTTCCTACATCTTATCGATCAAGCAGCTCTTGCTTTTCAAAGTCAAGGAATTAGAAAAGGTGATGTTGTAACAATCTGTATGCCAAACACCCCTGAAGCTTTAGTTTCATTTTATGCTATTAATAAAATAGGGGCAATTGCTAATATGATTCACCCTCTATCTGGTGAACAAGAAATTAAAGACTATTTAACATCAACTCATAGTGTAATGTTAATTATGATAGATATTTGCTACGAAAAAGTAAAAAATATTATTAAAGAAACAGATGTTTATAAGACTATTGTTACATCTGCTAGTGATTCAATGAATTTCCTCTTAGCATTTGGATACCAAATAACCCAAGGATATAAAGTAAAAAAACCAAAAAGAAGTGAAGATTATCTTTACTGGAAAGACTTTATTAGAAAAGGTTTAACATATCATGGTAAAACAGAACCAAACACCACGAAAGATACTCCTGCAGTTATATTACATAGCGGTGGAACAACAGGTTCACCTAAAGGAATAGTTTTAACTAATGGAAACTTTAATGCCTTAACAGAACAAGCTAAAATAGTATTTTCTCATTTAGGTACAGGTGAAAAAGTACTAGCAATTATGCCTATATTTCATGGATTTGGATTAGGTGTATCAATTAATGCACCCCTTGATTTAGGTTGTGAAGTTGCTTTAATACCACAATTTAATGCTAAAAAATTTGATAAATTAATTGAAAAATACCGACCTAATATTATGTTTGGTGTACCAACTCTATATGAAGCACTAATAAATACTAAAAACGATCATCTAGATTTAAGTATGGTTAAATATATGATTAGTGGTGGCGATAGCTTATCATCATCGCTTGAAAGAAGAATAAATGTTTATCTTGCTAATCACGGTGCTAAAATTACTATCACTCAAGGCTATGGAATGACAGAATCTCTTGCTGCTGTTGCCCTAGCATATGGTGATGCTAATAAACCAGGAAGTATTGGTATACCTTTTCCAAGTAACTTAATAAAAATAGTAAAACCTGGTACACAAGAAGAACTACCATATGGGGAAGATGGAGAAATATGTGTTCATGGACCAACTGTTATGTTAGGTTATCTGGATAATGAAAAAGAAACTAACGAAATGTTACAAATTCACAAAGATGGACTAATATGGTTACATACAGGTGACATTGGTATGATGGATGAAGATGGTGTCATCTACTATAAACAACGACTAAAGAGAATGATTATTTCAAGTGGCTACAACGTCTATCCAGCTTATGTAGAACAAATAATAGAAGAACATGAAGCTGTTTTAAAATGTACTGTAATTGGTATACCACATCCATATAAAATGGAAGTACCAAAGGCTTATATAGTCTTAAAAAATGGATATAATCCATTAACAGTAAAGAAAAGCATCAAAGACCACTGTAAAAAGAATCTAGCAAGTTATGCTATCCCCGCAGAATTTGAATATAGAAAGTCTCTTCCTAAAACTCTAATTGGAAAAGTTGATTTCAAAAAACTTCAAGAGGAAAGTAGAAAAGATGAAAAATAAAGAACATATGTTACCATATCGTATATTAAAACCTATTTTAGGACCAATTTTTAAACTATATTATAATCCTAAAATAATAGGCAAAGAAAACATTCCAAAAGAAGGACCAATTTTAATTGTTGGTAATCATAAACATTTATATGATCAATGTCTAGCTATTATTTCAACTAAAAGGCCTATACATTATATGGCTAAAAAAGAATATTTTGATGGTCACTTTGCTTTTTTCTTTAAAATGGTAGGTTGTATTCCTGTAAATAGACAAATAAAAGATAACCACGCTACCGAAGAAGCTCTTAAAGTATTAGAAAACGGTTGGGCATTAGGTCTATTTCCTGAAGGGACAAGAAATAAAACTAAAGAATTTTTATTGCCTTTTAAATTTGGTGCTGTATCTATGGCTAAAAAAACAAATGCTACCATAGTTCCCTTTGGAATAACCGGAGATTATCGTTTTAGAAGTAAAAATTTAACAATACGTTTTGGTAAACCATATAAAATAACTAAAGACTTAGAAACAGAAAATAAAAAATTAGAAAAAATAGTTGGAGACTTAATGAAAGAAAATTTAAAAACAAGTGGTAAATAGTGTCAAATAAAACAAGTTAGAAGAGTCTAACTTGTTTTTTATGGTATCATAAATTTAGGTGATATCATGAAAGAAGTAACAAATATAGACGATTTTGGAACAAAAGATACATATAAACTATATCGTAGTGTTTACGAAATTATTCATCCTGCAATTTCTAAAAGAAATATCTCTAATTACAAAATAATTATCGATGATAATCTAACACCACTACGTATATTTTATCCTAAAAAGATATCTAAAATAGAAAAAGTAATAATTTATATTCGTAGTAATTTACGTCTTGTACAAGGTAAAAAGAACTATAGTGAAGTAATAGAAGATATTGTAAAAAAATTTGATACCCTAGTAATTGCATTAGACTATGAACTAGAAGAAAAAAATTATACAAAATGTGTAAACACTTGCTACGAAACAATAAAATACTTAATAGAAGGATTAAATAGAGTAGGAATAGAAAATAATAAAATAACACTAATTTCTGATTCATTTGGAAGTAGTATTTTAACATCAATAAATATGATTACTAATATAAAATTACCAAAAGAAATACTTTTATATCCTGTTTTAAATTTAAAAGAAGAAGATAAAAATAATTACCCTTCATTAGAACAAAATAACAAACTAGACTTACTAACAACCATACATTTAAAACAACTAAGTACTAAATATTTAGATAACAAATATAAATCACCTTTAAAAGCAGATAACTATAATCTTTGGCCCAAAACACTAGTCATAACAGCAGATCTTGATCCCCTAAGAGATGAAGGCATTACTCTCGCAACCAATCTTAGAAAAGAAAATAAATCTCCAAAGGGTATAAATATAACTTTTGCTTCTCACGGATTTTTAAATAGTAAAGATGAAGAATCAATAGAAGAAGCATATAAAGAAATGAAAAAGTTTATTGCTAAGAAAGAAGAGTAGTGTATAATAATATCTAGGAGGTAAAATATGAAAAGACTAACAAAATTATTAACTGTAATTCTTGTAATATTACTATTAACTGCTTGTAGTGATGAAACTACAACAGATAAAACAATTAATAAACGAACTACATCATCAGAAGAACTTTTAGTAGTAAACAGTAAAGACATTGAAGGACTAGATAAAATGACTTGTACTAGAAAAGGAAACATTGATGATGGCGAAGTAAAACTAACATATGACTTATACTATGAAGGTGAAGACTTAATATTACTTCATGCTACAGAAGAAGTAATAACAGAAGATTCTAGTATCTTAGATGAATATGAAAACGCTTATAAAAGCATTAGAGAAAACTATTTAGGTTTAAACTATTATGACACAGCAGTTGTAAGAACAAACGATAGTGTGACAAATGATACTATTATAAACTATGGCAAAATAGATATAAATAAACTTCTAGAAATAGAAGGAGAAGAAGACAACATCATCGTAGATGGCAAAGCAAAAGTAGATTCTTGGCTTGAATTAGCAGAACAATTTGGTACAGAATGTGAATAAATCTCAAAAAGAGATTTTTTTCTTTGAAAAAAATGTTATAATATGTAGAAAGGGAGGTTCAATATGTCAAAAGAAGAATTATATTTTATGTTAGAAAGACTTTTTACAAAAGAAGCACTACCTCCTGAAACAGTTATAGATATAAATAATGCATTTATTGCCGCAACACCACAAGATAGAGTAGAATTAGAAAACGATTTAGAAGAATACTTTCGTAATTATATAAAACAAAATAGTATGTTTGCAACTGTTCCCGCTAAAGAACTTGCTAGAATGGATTTAACTACAGTTATGGAACAGCTTTTAGCAAAAAAAGAAGCAATAACAAATATCATCAATCAAGATCCAGAACAAACTGATACAAAAAATGATATAGTACATTTAATAAACCGTATCTTTATCTTGGGCTGTTCTGAAGAAACAGCATTAATTAGACAAAGAGAAGAAGAACTAGCTCCTTATCTAAAAAAAAATAAAGGACTACAAGCAATTTTAGCATTTAAAATAGGAATGCTAGAAACTCATAGAATACAAACTAAAATTCAAGAAGAACAACTAGCAAGTATATATAGAAATGATTTTCTTGAATATCAATACCACAATAAATCTATATCAGAAAGTGAATATAATTTCTTGCTAGATAAAGAAGAAACTTATATGGCTTATTTAAACTTAATGATGGATTTTTCAGATATTAACCTAAATTATTATTTTTATTCTGCAAATAATATATTATCCTATGAAATACTAGGAAAGAATATTTCACCAGCGCAAATTCAACATGAAAGAGAATTGAAAGATAAAGCGGATTGGATAGAATGCGATGTTCAAATAGCTTATGCTAACTGGAAATTTGCCTGTGCTGAACTAACAGAAGAAGAACGTGCTGAAATAATAGGTAGTGCCCTAATAACCCAGGCTGAAGTAGAATCAAGAAGAGAAGAAAGAATACAAAGTGCAAAAAGAAAATCTAGATTTGACAAACACTAAAAAAAACGTTAAAATAAAACCATATAATGAATTGCTAAAGTCTTGAATAAAGACTTTTATTTATGGTCAAAAACGAAAGGGGAATAGGTATGAAAAAAGATAGAATTATAGAAGACATATTAAAAGTAATTTATAGTGAAAATGGCCTTGTCCCAGAGGATACCATATTTAGTGTTGAACCATCTTTCAAACTAAGAAATAGACAAAAAAAAGAAATAATCAATGCTTTAGAAGAAAAAATAAGAAATATTATTGATAAATCTAGTTGCTATAGCCAAAACTACTCTGTACAACTTGAAAGTGATAACCTATTACCATCATTAATTATTGTAAATAGACTTAATACATATTTTCAAGAAATAACTGATGAAAGTATTATAGAAATTATAAATAAACTAAAACAATTCGCATTGAAAGAAGAATTAACACTTATAAGTGAAAAAAGAATTACCCTAGGAAAAGAATTATTTAATAATCAAGAATATTATGTAGGATTAGCACTTGATGAATTTAACCTAACAACCACTCTTGAAAAAGAAGAAATAAATGAGCAGAAGTTTAGAGTAGAAACTGATAAAAAGAAACTAAAAAGAGCATTAGATAGTAATAAAATCACACTAGGTGACTATCAAAGAGAAATAAAAATATTAGACTCATTAAGTGCTAGATTATTAACAGAAGAAGAAATAAGTGACCTACGCTATTGTCACAACAAAGCCATCTTTTTAAATGAAATAGCGAATTCTAAGGGTGAAAGACCTCTTTACTCCGAAGATTATATTAAAGGACTTCATGATAATTTAACCGCAAGTAAAAACAAATTAACAATTCAAACAGCATATTTTAATTATTTAAATGGTACTATTACAGAAGATGAAGCTAACGAAATAATTGGAAAAGCTGAAGCAAAACAAAAGGTATTAACACCT
>CALVJZ010000058.1 GCA_944332465.1 uncultured Bacilli bacterium
AAGCTATTTTAAATAGCTTTTTTATTTGTCATAGTTTTCACTTAATAATTTATCTAAAGTTACAATATTATAACCTTTTCCTTTTATATATTTAATTACTAAATCTAGTTCTTTTTCTGTTGTAGTAGAAATTGGTAATGAAATAATAGCACCATTTTGGAGTTTATCTACTACTTCTTGATATGGATTTGAAGTTGTTTTAATAGTTGGTGTTACAGTATGTAGTTTTAGTTTACTACAAAGTGAAATAACTTCTTTATTATCATAGTCAGCATAACAATATTTTGGTTTTTCTTCTATAACGTTTTGGAGATATTCTAAAGCTGATTTAAAGTATATTTCTTCATATTTATTATTATAGTTTAATATTTCAACTTCATGTTGTTCCATAGATTTTACTAAAGATAGATTGCTTTCTAACCATGTTCCATCAATAAAGAATGTACCTAAGACAGAATTTTGATTTAATATTTGGAGTATTTTCATAGGGCTTGTATCATAATAAGTTGGGAAAACTAAGGCAACTTCTTTCTTATCATTATTTCCAGAAATAACAAATTTATCATAGTTATCTTCTATGGAAATAGTTGGAGCTACTTCTTTTAAAACAGTTAAACTTTCATTATATGTACCATATTGTTTCATTTTTTGAAAGCTTTTATCATAATCAATTTCCATACCTTTTTTACCTGGAATAATTTTATCTTCTTCTATTTTAGCATCTTCTGTAGCTACAATAAATTTATCTTTATTTTCTTTTATTTCTTGCATAATAGGATCTGTTTTTCTAATTAATTCTATAGTTTTATTTGTATAGTAAAAACTAAAAGAGATCAAAAGAATCGCAACTAATACTTGAGTTATTTTTTTTATCACAATATCACCTAAAAAAGTATATGAAAAAAAAGTTCATTTCTGAACTTTTATTGTTGGTTGGGAATCTTATTTACTTCTTTTTTCTTAGGTTTTGGTATAGCATCTTTTCTAGAAAAGTTTTGTCTACCTTTTTTATCTGGTCCAAGGGCTTTTACAATAATAGTATCTCCTTCTTTTACAACATCTTCAACTTTTTCTACTCTTTCATGAGCAAGTTGAGATATATGTACTAGACCTTCACAACCTGGCCATAATTGTACAAAGCATCCAAAGTCTTCAATTTTTACAACTTTAGCTTCGTATATTTTACCAACTTCTACTTCTCTTACAACTTCTTCAATCATTTCTTTTGTTTTGCTAATGATATCTCTATCACTATGGTAGATAATAACACGTCCATCTTCCTCCAAGTCTACTTTTACGGCGTTAATGTTATTAACATCAGTTACGTTAGAGGCATCACAAATAATTTTAGTTATCATTTCTCCACCTTTACCAATGACATCTTTAATCTTAGCTGGGTCAATCATAAATGTTTCCATCTTAGGAGCATATTTAGAAACATCTGGACGAGGTGTTGCGATTTGTTTTTCCATAACATCTAGTACTTGCATACGTGCTTTACGAGCTTGTTCTAAAGCTTCTTCTAGAATTTCTTTAGTAATTCCTTTAATTTTAATATCCATTTGTAGAGCACAAACACCATTTCTTGTTCCAGCTACTTTAAAGTCCATATCTCCAAGGTGGTCTTCCATTCCTTGAATATCTGTTAAGATAGTATAATCATCTTCATGTGTAATTAGTCCCATGGCAATTCCAGCAACAGGTGCTTTAATTGGAACACCGGCAGCCATTAAGGACATACATCCAGCACAAATACTTGCTTGTGATGAGGAACCATTTGATTCTAGAATTTCTGATACTACACGAATTGTATATGGGAATTCTTCTTCACTTGGTATTACTTGTAATAAAGCTTTTTCTCCTAATGCACCATGACCAATTTCTCTTCTTCCTGGAGCACCATATCTTCCTGTTTCACCTACTGAAAATTGTGGGAAGTTATAATGTAACATAAAACGTTTTTGATCTTCTAGACCAAGTCCATCTAATATTTGGTGTTCTCCTAGAGCTCCTAGTGTTGTAACTGATAGAGCTTGTGTTTCTCCACGTGTAAATAATGCTGAACCATGAGTTCTTGGTAATAAATCTATATCAGTTGATAATGGTCTTATTTCATCCATTTTTCTGCCATCTGCACGAATATGTTCTTTTACGACAATACTTCTAAATAAGTTATATTCTATATCTGATACAACCATATCTACTTTTACTAATAGTTCTTTTAATTCATCTTCTTTTAGTTTGTCTTCATATTCACTTCGATATAATTCTTCCATTTCTTCCTTGATAGCATCAATAGCAGCATATTTTTCTAATTTATCTTTAATACGAAGTGCTTTGTCCATTTTGTCAGAAATTAGTGAAGTAATTCTTTCTCTTAATTCATCTTCTACTTCAAGACGCTCATATTCCATTTTTTCTACGCCTATTTCAGCAATAATTTCTTCTTCAAAAGCAATTAACTTTTTAACAGCTTCATGACCGAACATTAAAGCTTCTAACATAATATCTTCAGGTACTTCTTTAGCACTTGATTCTACCATATTAATTGCTTCTTTAGTTCCAGCAACGGTTAAGTCAAGTTCACTTTCTTCTAATTCCTCTGGTGTTGGATTGATGATAAACTCTCCATTTACTCTACCTACTTTTACACCAGCGATTGGTCCATTAAATGGTATTTTTGAGATTGATACCGCTAAAGATGAAGCTAACATAGCTGTTAATTCTGGAGAACAATCTTGGTCTACAGATAATACAGTTGAAATAATTTGTACTTCATTTTTAAATCCATCTGGGAATAACGGTCTCATTGGACGATCAATCATACGGGCAGCAAGAGTAGCATTTTCACTTGGACGCCCTTCTCTTTTAATAAACCCTCCTGGAATTTTACCTACAGAATATAATTTTTCCTGATAATTGACTGTTAATGGGAAAAAGTCAGATAACAAGTTTACTGTTTTTGATACAACAGCTGCGGTTAAAACAACGGTATCATTATAGCGTACTAAAACAGCACCATCAGCTTGCTTTGCTAATTCTCCATGCTCTACAATTATTTTTCTTCCATAAAAATCTAATTCAAATTTCTTTTTCATACTTCCTCCATATAAGTTCCATTACTAGAATATCAAAAAAAAAGAAAAAATTCTACTTTTTCTTTGATTTCTTTTTAGTCTACTATAAAAACAATATTCTTTCAGTGCAATATTTTATTTTTGCTTCTCTACAATTACCATAATCTATGAATATTTCCTAGACTATCTTTTACGTAATATTTACTATAGTCTTTATAATTGTAGTATTCAAATGAAACCATGATGTTTAAGCTCTAGTGTCATTCCAAAATGCTGTTTATGTCCATTTTTTGATATAGTATTCTGACAATAGTAATTGTTTTTTATCTTCATTTATTGTATTTTTACTGCAGTGCTTCTATATTCATATTTTAAAGTTGAAATTGGTTTATATATCGCATTTATCCTATTATTTTATTTATACTATCTATAACATCTTCTTTAGAATATCTTTTAGGATTTTTATCTATTTCTAATTCTGCTTCTTGTAACTTTTCATAAATAGTATCAGAAAAAGATTTTAAGTGTATTTCAAAAGGTAATTTTTGTTCTCTTAAAACTGCTTTGATAAACATATTAATTGCAGTAGAAACGTTCATTCCTACATTCTCACAAAATTGTTCAAAGTTCTTTTTATCATTTGCATCAACACAAACACTTATATTCAAACTTTCCATAATATCCATCATTTCTATAATAATTACGAGGTGTTGTATTGCTGTTGTCAATACAGTGTACTGCAATGCAATATTATATAAAAGGACTATCATTTCTGATAATCCTTTAATTTATCCTACATAAGTTACACATTCAAGTTCTCCATCTGTCATAAGACAATCTGGAGTAGATACATATGGAGTATAAACATTTGGTCCAGCGTTTCCATCTTTTGTATCACTAAAGATAATTGCTGGATAATAATTATCGTCAACTCCCTGTCCAAAGTTATAGTTTTCTACTCTAAAATATTTATTTGTGCCATCAAATGTTGCAGTGCCATCACTATTTAAAGTAAATTCACGACAATCAGTGCTATTGAAACAAGCTTTATATTTGCCATATTGTAAAGTATAGGTTCCTACTTTAAAACTATTGTTGTTAGAATTATTTTCTGTTTTTTCTTTATCTTTATTTTCTTCTTTTTCTTTTATTTTTTCTAATTGTTTTGTAATTTCTTTAGCATACTTTTTACCTAGTTCTTTACTTTTTTGATAATTATCAGCTAACTTCTTAATTTGTTCTTCAAGATATTTACTATCTTTTTTATAGGCAAATGTCTTTATTTTCATACCTGTATCTATTACAAATGTTTTGTCACTATAAATGTTTGATTCAGGATTTATACTATATGTATATTCAATATATTTAGGATTATTAGCTAGTTCTTGGTCACATTTTTCGATTTCTTCTTTTGTTGCTACTTCACTATATATTTTACGTTCTGTTTCATTTTCTATTATAAGAGAATCTATTGTTTTATAAGTATATATACTATCAGACTCAGAATAGTAGTAATAATTATATTCATCATGTTCTATATCATACATAAATTTTATGTCATTATTGCTATCTTCTGACATACCAAAAGAGAGATTAAGGGGATTTGTGACTTTATTATTTTTTATTGCATAAATTTTTATAATAAAATTGATTCCAAAGGAACTTTCACTTTTATTATATGATACTAATAAGGGATTATCATATATCTTAGACTCAGCTAAAAACATTTTTGCCCCTTCTACATTATGAATATCTTCTACATAATCTAAATATGTTTTTACCCAGGTTCTTTCTTCCTTATTTTTTAAAAATATACTACCAATTACAATTCCTAGTATTAAAATTAAGATAATTACTATAATAATTATTTTCTTTTTCATTATCAACACTCCTTATATATTATTATAATATAAGTTGTTTTTTTATTAAATAAATTTATAAAAAAAATAGTACTGAGTACTATTTTCTTAAACCAAGCTTTTTAATTACTTCACGATAACTTTGAATGTCTTTCTTAGCTAAATAGTTTAGCATATTACGACGTTGTCCAACTTTCTTTAAAAGGCCACGTCTTGAATGATAATCGTGAATATGTGTCTTTAAGTGTTCTGTTAAATCGTTAATTTCTTTTGTAAGAATAGCGATTTGTACTTCTGCAGAACCTGTATCTTTTTCGTTTTTAGCGAAATCTTTAATGATTGTACTTTTTTCTTCTTTTGTTAAAGCCATGATTCACACTTCCTTTCTTATAAATTCACCAAAACTAAGTAAAGAGTCGGAAATTCTCTAAACTGGGTGTTGGCAGTAAATATAATATACACTAATATACTTTATTTTTCAAGTTTTTTATTCAAAGAATAAGAAAATATAATATGCTAAAAATACTAAAAGCATTGTAATACCTTCTTTTTTAGATATTTCTTTTTCACTTCTTGCGAAGATATATAATAAAAATGAAGTTAAGAAAACAGTAACAATGTCTATTAAACTAAAACTTTCTAAAACTAAGTCACCATATATTACAATTGGTAATCCTAGGACAATACATATATTAAAAATATTAGTACCAATGATATTTCCTATAGCCATATCAAATTCTTTTTTCTTAGCACTAGTAATAGTCATAACCATTTCTGGAAGAGATGTTCCTATAACTATAGCAACCATAGTAATTACTTTTTCACTAACATGTAATTCTTCAGCAAGTAAAACAGCGTTATCTACAATAACATCACTACTCCAAGAAATACATATAATTGAAGTTAATAATAAAAATAGAATTAAAAAAATGTTTTTATACTTAGGTTCTATTTTTTCATCTTCTTCGTCTTTTCTTTTTAACATTTGCACTATGTATGAAACAAACATACTAAATAATAGAATTAAAATAATTCCATCAGCTCTAGAAAAAGTATTTGGTGTTAAAGGATTAAAAACACTATCTAACATTAATACTACAAAGCCTGTTGTGACAATGAGAAGTAAGGGTAATTCTTTTTTTATGGTAGCATGTTTTACTCTTATTGGTCTAACAAGTGCAGCTAAGCCAATGATTAAAAAAGTATTTACAATACAACTTCCTACAACATTAGCAAAGGCCATTGTTCCATTATTACTAGCAACACTTTGAAATGATATAGCAATCTCAGGGGCACAAGTACCAAAGGCTACAATAGTTAGAGCAATTAACATTTTAGGTATGTTACATTTTAAAGCTAGACTTGAGGCACAATCTACTAAAATATTACTAGATGAAATAATAATTATAAAACCAATTATTAAAAATATTACTTCTAACATGCTATCCCTACTTTCTAGTATATTATACTATAAAGTATTTTTCTTTTCCTAGGGGTAATATGATAGTTTACAGTAAAGAAAAAGAACTTTTTAAAAGTTCTTCCATGTTTTTAAGATATCTTTTTCTTTTTTATATATACCTAGTATTTGTCCTTGTTCATTTTTAAAAATAACTTTATTTTCAATATTATATATATTTGGTATTTTTACACCATTTTTAATTTTAAATGATAAATTGTTATCTACTGTAATAACTGGATAGTCTAAGACTTCATCTATTTTATGAAGAGTATATTTTCCTTTTTCTATTTCTTCTAAAGTATTAGTTTCTGTTAGAGAAATTTTTCCTTGCTTAGTTCTTGTTAATGTTGTCATTGTAGCATATGTATCTAGACTTTTTCCTATATCTCTAATTAAACTTCTGATGTAGCAGCCTTTAGTAACTAGTGTTTTTATCATAAATGTATCATTATCTGTTGAAAGTAGTTTTATTTCTTTTATGGTTACTTCTTTTTTTGGTAGTTCTACTTCTTTATTATTTCTTGCATATTCATATAGTTTTTTACCTTTTACTTTTATAGCAGAATAAATTGGTACTTCTTGCATATAAGTTTTTTGATAACTATTTACGACTTTTTCAATGTCTTTTGATAAATCAATTGGTTTACTTTTTAAAACTTTTCCTGTAATATCTAGGGTATCTGTTTCTATACCAAGGAGAATACCAGCGACATATTCTTTATCTTCAGCAGTTAATAGTTCTGCTATTTTGGTTGCTTTTCCAAGGGTTACAATTAATACTCCTTCTGCTAGAGGATCAAGAGTACCTGTATGTCCTACTTTTTTAATACCAAAGATATTACTTATTTTATTTACTACATCAAAGGAAGTTATTCCTTTGGGTTTATTAACATATAAAACTCCTGATAAATTTTCGAAATATTCTTCTAGGGTCCAATTATTTT
>CALVJZ010000059.1 GCA_944332465.1 uncultured Bacilli bacterium
CCTTGCCACTATGATATTAGATAATATTGGTGAAGCTGGTCAAAAGAAAAGGAAAGTATACCAAAGAAGATTACCAGAAGATCCAAGTAAAGATTACTACTACATTATAAGAGAGACTTCTCCTATGGAATCTGTATTAGTTGAATATGGCTTTATTGATAATAGTGCAGACCAAAAAAAATTACAAAACAATCTTGAAGATTATGTAGAAGGTGTTGTAAAAGCAATTGCTGAATATGGGGGATATCCATATACTCCACCTAATAGTAATACTAATAAAAATACTTATACAGTAAAAAAAGGAGATACATTATCAAAAATAGCAAAAGAATTTAATACAACGGTTGACGAAATAAAACGAATTAATAATTTATCAACGGATATTATTCAAATAGGTCAAATACTATATTTACCTGATAATACAACAGAAACATATATAGTAAAAAAAGGAGATACTTTATATAGTATTGCCAATATGTTTGGTATGACTGTAGATGAATTAAAAGAAATAAATAATCTAACCAGTAATACTTTATATATTGGACAACAACTAAAAGTAAGTCAAATAGATAAACCAATAGAAGACTATGAAATTTATACCGTACAAAAGGGCGATAGTCTTTGGTTAATAGCACAAAAAAATAATGTTTCTGTCGAAGATATTATGGAAATAAATAATTTAGAAACTATAAATTTACAAATAGGAGATAAATTAAAAATACCTAAAAAAATAACAGAAACATATATTGTAAAAAAGGGAGATAGTCTTTGGTCTATAGCAAAAGATAATAATACAACTGTAGAAGAACTAAAGCTAATAAATAATTTAACTTCCAATCTCTTATCAATTGGTCAAGAATTAATTATTCCATAAAAAAACTGCTTATTAAGCAGCTTTTTTTCTAGCAAACCAAATTCCAAATACAATACCACCAACAACAAGTACTATAATAATAATGCCAGCAATATCTCCAGTAACACTACTAGAATTTAAATCACCATAAATTTCTTCAACATAATTCATTATATCATAGCGATCACTTACAGACTTTTTATATTCAGAATTAATCTTACTTTCAATTTCATCATTATATGAAGAAGCATAGCCATCCCAAGATTGATTACCAATTATAATATATGGAACACCACCTGGTTCCTCATTTCTTAAATCTGCAACTTTTTCCATTAATTCTACATTATCTTGATCATACCAAGTCTCATATTCTACAATATTAAATTTATCTCCCATTTCTTTTTCTAATGATTTAAAATATGATTCAGCAGCTGCACAATAAGAGCAACCATTTCCATAAAAGAAATAAACATTAACGGGTTTATTATCTTTAGCGAAAACACTAAATGGTACTATCAAAATACTAATGAATAAGACAAATAAAAATTTTAGTTTTTTCATTCTTACTACCTCCGTTATAAATATACTATATTAAAACAAAAAAAGCAAAAAAAGACATAAAAAAAGAAAAAATTTCACAACTTTTTCACAAATTATTTATCTTTTTCCTTTTCTCTTAACTTTTTAAGCTTTTCTTCTGCTTCTTCCATTGGAATATACAATTTACATTTACATATTCCATCATTTACAAATTCATCACAAGGACACAATGTAGTGTCATCAACATTAACTCTACAAGGACAGTGACCATCTTTTTTTATAAGTCCTTCAATAATAGCAGAAACATATTTTTTATCTGGATTAATTCTATAATTTTTCATAATTACCTCCCCAAAAGACAAGAACAACATGAATCTATATGATTCCCATCAGAATCGGATGGACATTCACAACAAGTGTTTTTTTCTATATATAATAAGATTAAAAATAAGATAACTAAAATTATTAAAATAATTCCAACAACTTTATGTGCTCTTTTCATATTATCCACCAAAAACATTATATCATAGAGCAATCAAAGTTAGGTATAAAACTTTCACTTTGTGTTTCTCCCTCTTGTATAAAAGCATACTTAACACCTAAATCTAAAGCATAATCAATTACTTCTTGATATTCTTCATCCTTTAATTTCCTATTTAAATTAGTATAATCAAGTTTTCTAAGGGGAGTATATTGATTCATAAGACTAATAATAATGTTATCTTTATATGTGGTATATAGATAATAAACCAATTTTTTTGCATCATCTACATGACCTGGTAATATTAAAATACGTACTATTACTCCCTTTTGCATTATATTATCTTTTATTACAAATTGACCTGTCTGTTCAACCATTTCTTTAATAGCTAAAGAAGCATATTTAAAATAATTAGACACATGAGAGTACTTTTTTCCTAAATCATTATCATAATATTTTAAATCAGCAAGATATATATCTACAATTCCTTTAAGTTTTTTTATTGTCTCAACGTTCTCATAGCTACTAGTATTATATACAACTGGTATTTTTAAAATCTTATCTTTTATTTCTTGTAGTGCCTCAACAATTTGTGGAACATAATGAGTAGGTGTGACTAGATTTATGTTATTTGCATTTTTATTTTGTAAATCAAGGCATAATTCTTGAAATCTTTCTTTAGATACTTCCTTCCCATACCCTTCTGTACTAATTTTGTAATTTTGACAAAAAATACATTTTAAATTGCAATAAGAAAAGAAAATAGTGCCACTACCAGCTTCACCCGAAATAATAGGCTCTTCCCACATATGTAATCCGTAATGAGCAATTTTCATTTTAGAAGTTGCCCCACATACTCCAGGTTTTTGATATCTATTTATATGACAATTTCTTGGGCATAAACAACAAGATTCTAGTTCTTTCATAAAATCGCCTCATTCATATCATAACATAAAAAGTCATAATTAAAAATTCAATAACATACACTTTGTTAGGAGGCTTTTATGTTAAATGGACTAACGAACAAAGAAGTAATCGAACAAAGAAAAAAATACGGAAGTAATAGTATTACACAAAAAAAGCAAAAGGGGATAGGGAAACTATTTTTAGAATCATTAGGGGATCCCATTATTAAAATATTACTAATTGCCCTAGGAATAAAAACAATGTTTTTGTTTCACGATTTTGATTGGTTTGAAACACTTGGTATACTAATTGCTATTATGATAGCATCCCTCATTTCAACATTATCAGAATATGGGAGTGAAAAAGCATTTCAACATCTCCAAGAAACATCATCTAAATTAAGATGTAAGGTAAAAAGAAATAATAAAATTTTAGAAATACCATTAGAAGAGGTTGTTGTAAAAGATATTGTCTTATTACAAACGGGAGATAAAATACCAGCTGATGGAATCGTTGTCAAAGGTAAAGTATTAGTTGATGAATCTACAATGAATGGTGAAACAAAAGAAATTGAAAAAGGGTATGGTAGTAAAGTCTACCGGGGTACAGTAATATATGCAGAAGAAGCATATATGGAAGTAGAAGAAGTAGGGGATAAAACTATATACGGAAAAATGTCTAAAGAACTTCAAGAGAAAAATGATGAGAGCCCCTTAAAAATTAGATTAAAAGAATTAGCGAACTTAATTAGTAAAATAGGATACATTAGTGCAATTTTAGTCGCCTTATCCTATCTGTTTACCGAAATAGTAGTAGCCAATTCTTTTAATTTGTCAAAAATATTAGCAACGATAACTAATTTTCATGAAATCTTTCAAATATTAATTCATGCCTTAACCTTAAGTGTCACAATTATTGTCGTTGCTGTACCTGAAGGACTACCCATGATGATAACACTAGTACTATCATCAAATATGAAAAGAATGTTAAAAAATAATGTTTTGGTACGAAAAATGGAAGGAATAGAAACTGCCGGAAATATTAATGTTTTATTTACTGATAAAACAGGAACTTTAACCAAAGGACGCTTAGAAGTAACCTCGTTTATAGATGGTGAAAAAAATAGTTATAACAATGAACAAGAAATAGAAAGAAATCATTTTTTATATTATCATTTCCTAAATAACTGTCTTTATAATAACAGTGCTACTATTTCTGATACAAAAGAAGTATTAGGTGGAAATACTACTGATAGAGCTATCTTAAAATTTATAACTGCAAAAGAGAAAAAATTATCTGTTATAAATAAAACTCCCTTTGATAGCAAACTAAAATATTCTAAAGCAACTCTAGAAATCGGTAAAAAAATTACTTATATAAAAGGTTCTCCAGATTTACTACTTCCTAAATGTAAAAACTACTTAACAAAAACAGGTATAAAAATGCCATTTTCTTCTAAAAAAGAATTAGAAGAAATGATTTTAGTACAAGAAAAGAAAGCATCACGTGCCATTCTATTAGCTTACAATGATAATTATAATCATGAAAATATGGATAGACTTACCCTAATTGGTATTTTGTTTTTAAAAGATGAACTAAGAAAAGAAAGCAAAGAAACGTTAAAATTAATAGAAAAAGCTGGTATAAACACTATAATGATTACAGGTGATAATAAAACCACCGCAACAACAATAGCTAAAGAAGTAGGTCTTATAAAAAGTAAACAAGATATTGCTATAACAAGTAAAGAGCTAAATAAAATGACTGATAAAGAAGTGGAAAAAATATTTACTAATTTAAAAGTTGTTGCTAGAAGTATGCCCCAGGATAAAACTAGATTAGTAATGATTGCTAAAAAGTTAGGATTAGTTACTGCTATGACAGGTGATGGTGTAAATGATGCTCCAGCTTTAAAGAAAGCCGATGTTGGATTTTCCTTAGGTAGTGGTACAGAAGTAGCAAAAGAAGCAAGTGATATTGTAATATTAGATGATAATTTTTTATCTATAATGAAAGCCATACTATATGGAAGAACAATTTTTAAAAGCATTAGAAAATTTATTATCTTTCAGCTTACCATTAATCTATGTGCAATAAGTCTATCTATTGTTGGACCATTACTAGGTATTTCTTCCCCTGTAACAATAATTCAAATGTTATGGATTAACATGATTATGGATACTTTTGCTGGCATTGCTTTTTCTTATGAGCCACCACTAAAGTCATATATGGAAGAACCACCTAAAAAGAAAACCGAAAAAATAATGAATTCCTATATGATTAGTGAAATATTATTTACTGGTATATACTCTTCCTTATTAAGCGTTTTCTTTTTAAAAAGTACATGGATTAAATCTCTATATAGACAAGATCCAACTAATAAATATTTAATGACCGCATTTTTTGCCTTATTTATCTTCCTAGGTGTATTTAACTGCTTTAATGCCAGAACACCAAGATTAAATCTTTTATCAAATTTACAAAAAAATAAAGTCTTTGTTTTTATAATTTTATTTATAGTCATAGTTCAGCTATATTTAATTTACTTTGGTGGAAAACTATTTAGATCATTTGGACTATTACCTAATGAATTACTTATAACAATACTATTATCATTAACAGTAATACCTGTAGATTGGTTAAGAAAAATAATTACTAAAAAAGAAAGGACTGTGTAAATGAATCAAATTGATAAAAAATTTCAAGAATTGGTTGTATCCATTGCTAGAAGTAAAAAGGAAGAAGTTTTTAATGATATAAAAGAAAAATATAAAAGACTTCCTAAAGAAATAAAATTTTCTTTAGAAGATTATTATAGAAAGTTTACTTTCTGGGGAAAACTAAATGAAGAAAAAGAAGAATATGAATCATTATATCTACGGGCAGAAACACTAAAAGAGCATCTAGAAGACTTTTTATGGTTATATAATAAATTAACAGACTATCGTTCTAAAAAATTGTTATATAGTATTCTAAATAATTGGTATACATTTACATCAGAGGAAGTAAGAAAATCCTTAGAATATAACTACATTCAGTATTGTGACTTAGATATTCTAAAATTAAACAAGAATGAAATAATTGTTGATATCGGAGCTTATACAGGAGACAGCATATCATCTTTTATTAATGAATATGGTGTTGATTGTTATAAAAAAATAATTGCCTATGAAATAACACCAGAGAGTATAGAAACTTTAAAAAACAGTACTAAATATTACCCTAATATAGAAATAAGAAAAAAAGCTGTAATAAATGAGGAAAGAAAAGTATTTATAAATTTAAATGAAGAATCATTTTCTGCTAATAAAGTGGAAAATGAAGGAGAAGAAATAGTAGAAGGAGTAACCCTAGATAAAGATTTAGAAGATAATCCTACACTAATAAAAATGGATATTGAAGGAGGGGAGACAAAAGCACTTCTTGGAGCCAAAGAAAAAATAGAAAACAATACTCCAAAACTTCTTATATCCGTTTATCATGGTTATGAAGATTTGTGGAAAATACCTAGAATGATAGAAGATATGAACAATAACTATAACTACTATTTACGTTGTTATGGAACAGAATTATTTCCTACAGAAATAATCCTTTATGCCATAAAAAAGTGTGAATAAAGATATTAATTAGCACTATTTAGCGATTTAAATTGTAAATATGCTGCTGTAACAACAAATTAAAAAACTTATAAAATAAAAAGTGACTTTACTATTCACAAGTAAAGCCACTTTTTTCAAATGATTCTTTTGTATCACTATATTTTGCATTACTATCAGCAATACCATTCAAACCATAACTTTCTAAGTCTTTATTATTTACCTTTTTTAAATTAATATCTAAAATTAATTTATAAACATAATCTTCTTTATTTAATGTACGTGTAACAGTTAATCCTTTTACCGTTTTCTCAGGATATTGTTTATCTACTTCTTGAATGAACTCATCCCATTTTTCTTGTGCTTGTTTATTAGTAGCTCCAGCTGCTACAGTTAATTCTACATTTGAAACTTTACCTTCTTTAAATTTAATATTAACGATCTGATTAACAGCCAAACCACTTTGTTCTTGTAAATAAGAACATCTTAAATGATCTTTTTCACCACAACCTGATAACAAACATGTTACACCAAGTAAAATAAATAAACTACAAACTATTTTTCTTTTCATAATATACCTCTACTTTTCTAAAATGTGTTCTAGGGAAACTTTTAAAATTGAATCAATATGATCATCATCTAAAGAATAAAATATATT
>CALVJZ010000060.1 GCA_944332465.1 uncultured Bacilli bacterium
TCTTTTTGATTTTGGACGTTTTAAATTTATGATATCTTCATAATTATTCATGATGTCCTCCTATTTGTTTATTTCTTTCTATCATCGTAGCACCTTTTTCTAGATTCATTCCTTTTAAAATTGCATTTTTTCCATATTTGTTTTTAATATTTAAAAGTGCATCTTGTAAAGCTTGCGTCTTTTCTTTTTTAACTTCTTTTTCTTCTTGTTTTTCAAAAAGACTAAGTTGAGTTATCTTTTCTTCTTTATTTGTGATGATATCAATTGCTGAAATACTAAGTCTTCTGATTAAGAGTTGCTTATTTACTATTTTTTCAAATAATAATATTGTTTTATGCATTATTTCAGATGTTTCTTGACTATAACTATTTAAAGTAATAGTACCGTGTGAATGTTTAGGTATTTTTCGACCATAATAATCTATTTTTATTTCACCTTGGTAGCCTGTTTTTATATTTTCTATATCATAACCTATCGTTAAAACTATTTTTTTAGTTAATAAATTTTTTTTAGTTAAATCTAGGGAAAGATTTTCTGCCATTTCTTTTACAATTAGTTTAGCTTTTTCATATGTATAGGGATGTTGTAAGACCTGGGAGGTTCCAATACTTTTAGCTTTAGGTTTATATTCACGCATTTCTTTTATGGTGCATGGTTCTTCTGCCCAAGCATGGTCAATTAATATTTCAGC
Source organism: uncultured Bacilli bacterium (assembly GCA_944332465.1). Taxonomy (GTDB): domain Bacteria; phylum Bacillota_I; class Bacilli_A; order RF39; family UBA660; genus Faecimonas. The sequence continues at coordinate 692 of CALVJZ010000060.1, forward strand.
ATTTACGCCAAATAGTTTATATAATAAATCTTCATTTTCAATTGAACATCTAGCAACATCACCTAAAGTATTCATATTAAATTCTTTTAAACGTTTTGCATAACCTTTACCAATTCGCCAGATATCGGTAATGGGGTTGTGAGGCCATATTTTTTCTTTAAAACTTTTCTCATCTAAATAAGCCATTCTTACTCCAAATTCATTTGCTTCTTCGTGTTTAGCAACTATATCCATAGCAACTTTTGCTAAAAAAGGATTAGGTCCTAAGCCAGCTGTTGCGGTAATATGTGTTTCATCATAAACATCTTTTAATATTTCAATAATAAATTCTTCTTTAGTTTTCTTTTTATATTTTAAATACTTAGTAATATCACAAAATATTTCATCTATTGAATAAACAAAAATATCTTCTTTAGCTAAATGTTTTAGGTAAATACTTACTATTTTAGATGATACTTTCATATAAGTTGCCATTCTAGGAGGAGCAATAATTACATCTAATGCTAAATTTTTATTAGTAGCTAGTTCATCTTCTAGGTATGATTTTCCTATAAATGGTTTATTATTGTTAGCTATTTTTCGCTTTCTATTAATTGCTTTTACCATTGTCGTTAGTTCAAATAATCTAGCACGACCACTAATTCCATATTTTTTTAAAGATGGAGATATTGCTAAACAGATAGTTTTTTCAGTTCTTTTTTTATCAGCAACAGCTAAATTAGTTTTTAAGGGATCTAGACCTCGTGATACACATTCAACTGATGCGTAAAAACTTTTTAAATCGATACAAGCAAATACTTTTTCCATTTCATCACCATAAATATTATATCACGAACATTTGTTCTTGGTAATGGTAAATTATAGAAAAAAATAACAAATTATTTAAGTGCTATAATAATTCTTACTCCATAATAGAAGCATCTTAGTACTTGATCTAATACTTTTTCTTGTTTATCCGTCACTTTAAACCTCTTTTTTATAATTATATTTTCTTATCTTGTAATAATTATATAATAAAAGAATCAATCTTTCTAGAGACTGATTCTTATTTTGTACTAATCCAAAAATTATCATGTGGTAATCTTTCGTCTTTTTGAGCTATTTTATACAATTTATCAAATGTAGTGTCATTTTCAGAAATATTATATGCTTCAAGTAAATCTACACGTGAATTAGAAAAGTTAAATTCAGAAAAAATTAAAGGTAATGTTTCAGAGACTATAGTTTTTTCAATATTTTTTGGTAAAATGTATTGAATTGGACAGCCTTGTAAGGTAGCTTGTTTTAAGTTATTTAAGTCTAAAACTTCTATATATTGATTATCTTCATAGGATAGACTTAAAATATTAATTTCTTTCCAATATAAATAGATTAATTTTTTCATTATTTTGCTTTTCCTCTACTTTCTGAGACTGTTTCTTGTGATATTCCTTTGCTTTCATCTATTTCTTTTCTTTCTTCTTCCATTAATTTAATATTATTGCTAACAATACTATGAAACCATAGACTACATTCTTCTGGAATACGAGCCCCTATTCTTTCTTCAACTCTACTAATTGCATCAAACGTATTTATCTGTGATAGTCTATCTATGACTTTACCAAAACGAAGAGGGTTATCTTCATAGGCTTTCATAAGTCTAGATACTCCAATATAGTCTCTATCTATATCCTCATCATATCTTAAAGTAAAAGATGTATCAAAATCTTTTGGCCATAAGTCGTTTTCGATGATTCTTTTTATTTGTGGTAGACGACTTTGCATAAATAAATAGTGTCCTCTTTTTTCAATATTTCTTTTGGATGCAACAAATCTACATAAAGCACTTCCATCAAATTGTGGAGCAAAGTCTTTTTCTATTCTTCCACTACTATCTACTCTTGTAACTATTCCCCAATTATTCCAATGGCGATCTGCTTGTAATGATATACAATCAAGTCCATATAACAAATCTAAATTTTCCATAATTCTTGATACTTGTTCTGGACTACATTCTAAAGATAGAGCTTTTTCAATAGTTTGTAAATTATTATATTCATTGTTTTTAAACGTATCAGTAGGTTTTTGACCAGAATTAACTCTGCTTATATTGATGTAATTTTTTAAAATGAGACTGCCAGAATTAAAGAAACCACCTTCTCTAAAGTCATAACTTATTACACCAGGCTGCCCATTTTCTATGGCTAAATCGTAATGAGCCGTAGGAAGTCCTATTTGTTTTGATAATTCCTCTGCCAAAAGTTCAGCATAGTCTTCAAAAGTGTTAGGTGAAGAAACCTTAAATAAGACTCTTGTATCATCAAATTCATACCAAAACTTTTTTCTTTTACCGTTTAATTCATCTGCTTTCTTAACACTCGCCGGCATATAACCAAGTATAATTCTTCCATTTTCATCTCTTTGGATGGAATCTATTATGGTGGATTTCATACTAATCTGCCCCCTCTTTTCGCTATATTTTAACATAAAATTGCCGCTTTAGCAATTATTCCTTTTTTTTCTTTTTTTCTTCTTCTTTTTATATCTTCTTTTATAAGTTCCATAAGATAAGCCTCTTAGTAGTTTTTCAACTGCTTTTTTAGGAAAAGTTCCACTTGTTGATAGTATTAAATAGTCAGTTGGATCTTTCTCATCATCAATAAAATAACTGGTTGCTTTAAAACCATTTTTCTTATAAAAGCGATATCTTTTTTCTCGTTGTTCATAATTACTAGAATCTTCGTCTAAGGGTTCTATATCTAAGACTATTTCTTGGTCTATATATTTCTTTTTAACACTTTTTAATATTTCTGTTCCGTATCCTTTAGAATGAATTTTATCATTTACAAAGATATACATTAAATAAGCTACTTTTTTAGATTTGATAATATATGTACATCCTATAAAATTATCTTCTTCATAATAAGCTGTAAAATCTACTTTCTTAAATTTTGATACGAGCATTAAATACCACATAGGGTATAGTTCGTTTTTTGGAAAAACACGCTTCATCAGTTCTCCAATTTCTTTATATTCTTCTAATTTCTTTGTTACTTTCTTTTGAGTTAACATGTTACCTTCTCTTTCTTTATAATAAAAATAGTCGTTTCACTATTTTGATACTAATATTGTATCATATATTTAGTAGAAATGACTTTATTTTTTCTTTCCATAGTTAGCTATACAAATAAATAGTAAAATAATTCCAACTACTTCTAAAATAATAGATAATATTAAGATTATTCCAGCTAGAAAATCAGGAAAACCGCTCATTGCTTCTGTAAAGTAAACTCTAGCTAATGATAATAGTTCTCCTATAATTATTAAAATGGTGGCACTAATTAATTTTTTTGACATACTACTTCCTCTTCTTTATATGTTTTTGCAAACATCTATCCATTCTTTATAGTTAGATGCTCTTTCTAACTCCTTTATAGTTAATTTAACAGCACTATTCGAACTACCACAAGCAGGATATATTGTATCATATTTTTTTAATGATTCATCAAGATAGACATCAACATTATCATTTATCCCAAAGGGACAAACGCCACCAACAGCATGACCAATTAGTTCTTCTACTTGGTCAAAGGCAATCATTTTAGCTTTAGTATGGAATTTTCCTTTAAATTTAGAATTGTCTATTTTACTATCACCAGTTGTGACAATTAATATTGGTTTATCTTCAACAATAAAAGATAATGTTTTAGCGATTTCCCCTTCTTGACAACCAAGGGTGTTGGCAGCTTCTGTTACAGTGGCAGAAGAAGTTTTAAACTCCATTACATTGTTATCTAAATTATATTTTTTTAAATGTTCTTTTGCTTTTTCTAATGACATGGTTATTCACCTTCTAATCTTCTTCTATAATAACAGCTTCTTTTATTTTATCTTTTTTCTTTTTTCTCTTTTTAAACTTCTTTTTAATATCTTTAAAAATATCACTTTTCTTAATAGTAAAATATACTATAGCAATTAATCCTAATACTAATAAAATTGGTAATATGATAGTAAAGAAGAACCATAGAAGAGTTAACGTAATAACAACTCCTATAACAATTAAAATTATTTCTTTTGCTTTTTCCATTCTCTTCTCCTCTCTTTATTATTATAACTTATTTTTTATCTATAAACAATTAAAGGTCTGTGTTTAAATAATAGTAATAGTGTAATAATTCTTTTTGATATTCAACAATTTTCCCTTCTGGTAATATTAACATTCTAGTTACACCTATTTGTTCAACAAAAGATGGATTATGACTAACCATAATTAAAGTTCCTGTATAATTTTTAAAGTTTTCTCCAATAATTTTTTGTGTTTCAGGATCAAAATGATTGGTTGGTTCATCTAAAATAATAATATTAGCTCGTTCTAATAATATTTTACATAAGGCAACTCTTGCTTTTTCTCCAGGTGATAAAACTTTTACTTTTTTAAAGACATCATCTTTGGTAAATAAAAAGTTTCCTAAGAATGTTCTTAGTTCTAAGTCATTATAATGAGGGTTATCTACATTTTCTAAGATTGTTTTTTCTTCATCTAATATTTCTAACTCTTGTGCATAGTAAGCAATTTTTACATTATAACCATAAATTATATTACCTTTTATGGGACTTAGATTATTTAAAATTAATTTTAAAAGAGTTGATTTTCCTACTCCGTTTTCACCAACTATTAAGAATTTTTCACCACGTTGTAGTTGAAAAGAAAGATTATAATATAAATTATTTTTATTAGGATAATGAAAAGTTAAATGTTCTACTTCGATTGGTATTTTACCACTTTTTTCTAAAGGTTCTACTTTCATACTAACAGTTTTATACTCTGTATCTCTTGTTTCTAATTCTTCTAGTTTTTTATCTAACATTTTCTTGCGTGATTGTCCTAAACGTTTTAAATTATGATTAGTACGTGATGCTTGTTCTGCTTTTTTTACAACTTCAGTTAACTCTTTTATCTCTCGTTCTTGTTCTTTTATCCGTAATTCTTTTTGTAACATTTCTTCAGCGTAAAGTCGTTTAAATTCTGTATAATTTCCTTTATATATTTTTATTTTATGAGTTACTTTATTAATAAACATGATTTTGGTAATTACTTCATTTAAAAAGTCAATATCATGACTTATAACTAGGACCATACCGTGATAGCTTTTTAAATAGTTAATAACAAAGTCTTTAGTTTTCATATCTAAATGATTTGTTGGTTCATCAAGTAGTAAGATATCAGCATTTTCATATAGTAATCTCGCAAAAGCTATTTTTGATTTTTGTCCACCAGATAGGTCGCCTACTTTCATTTCTAATAGGTCGGATTCTATCTTCATATTATCTATAATTGATAGTAATTCATCTTCTGCAGTATATTGGTGAAGACTATCTAATTCATTTTGAATCTTTTCAGCTTTTCTTAGTAATTTAGTTTGTTCTTTATTTTCTACACTTGGTAATTTTTCATAGATGTTATTTAATTCTTTTTCAAGTTTTTCAATTGGTCTAGCACTATAAAGATAGTCTAAGACTATCATTTCTTTATCTTTAAAACTAATTTCTTGAGGTAGATATCCAATTTTTTTATTGTTTATGGTTACTTTTCCAGCATCTAGGCGTTCTTCTTTTAGAATTATTTTAAATAAAGTAGTTTTGCCAGCACCATTTACTCCTACTATTCCAACTTTATCTTTTTCTTCTATTCGAAAGTTTGCATCATCATAGATTGTTTCACTACCAAAAGCTAAAAACATATTTTCACCTTGCATGAGTATACCTCCTTCTAGATGTTTTTTTTGTTTTGATAAGATGCGTATTGGTTAATAAACTTAATTAAGGCGTTACATATTTTTTCCATATTCTCGATATTATCTACATCTCTATATTTGGCATTAATTTCTATTTGAATAATATCGATATTTGTTATTCCATAAATATATTTTGTAATTCCTCCACCTTTAAAAGGATGATTCATTTCTATATTTACAATACCCTTTTCTTCAAATGCTTCTTTTAATTCCATAATAGTAGAAAAGTCAGCAGATAAGTTATTTAAAGTTCCAAGTTCGATATCAAAGTTTCTTTTTCTATTAGCACCATGAATATCAATTACAAGTTTTATCTGATCTCTTGTTATTTTTTCTTCTAATAATACTTTAAAAGCATCAGTTTCTTCCCAATTAGAATCTATCAAGGTATCTTTTTCTTTTATTAAATAACTACAGTTAGTTTTTTCACTTACATATTTAGCTATAGCTCTAGTAAATGGTTCACTTACTTTAACAGTTCCATCTAAACGTTTTTGTTTCATAGTATGAGGAGCTGTTAGTAAAACAGGTATAGTTCCATC
>CALVJZ010000061.1 GCA_944332465.1 uncultured Bacilli bacterium
TAAGAAAAACTTTTTTCATTTCCATCTAATATTTCGCTATAATTTTTCATAATAAATTGATATAATATATGTGTTTCAGATGTTGTTATTGGGATGTTTACTTTTTTTGCATATTCTTTTATTAACTCTTCTGATAAATTTGAAATGTTGTTTTTAATAAAATCTTTATACATAATTCACCTCATTAAATTATATGAGTTAAGTTTATAAAAATGTGGTAAAATATTTAGTGTGAAAAGAGGGATGATATGAAAAAACTTAATTTAAATCAACGTGAGAAAAAAGTTAATTATAATGTTATTGTTTCTAGACGTTTTTTAGTTTTTTTAGTTGTCCTTATTTTGTTTTTTATAATTTTAGCTATTAAATTATATACTGTTATGGTAGTTGATGCGAAAGACTACAAAGATAAATTAGATGATTTAACGTATACTACAGTATCTGGTACTAGTGCTCCTAGGGGTAGAATTTATGATAGAAATTATAATATTATTGTTGATAATAAGGCTGTAAAAAGTATTACTTATAAAAAAGATAAAAATATAAGTGTTAGCGAAATGATAGATTTAGCTTATACAGTTTCTGAACATTTAGATTTATCTTATTCTAGTTTAACAGAGCGTTCTAAAAGAGAGTTTTATTTAGCGAAGTATCCTGATATTTGTGATAAAAAGATTAAGAAAAGTGAAAGAGAAAGTGTTAAAACAGGTAAATTAAGTACAAATGATATTCAAGAGTTAAAGATTAGTCGTATTACTGAAGATGAATTAAATACTTTTAATGAAGAAGATAATAAAGCAGCTTATTTATATTATTTAATGAATAAAGGTTATACTTATGATGAAAAAATAATTAAAGAAGAAGCAACAGATCAAGAATATGCTTATATTGCAGAACATAATAGCGAACTTAATGGTTTTAATACGGTTTTAGATTGGGAAAGAGTATATCCTTATGGTGATACTTTTCGTAGTGTTTTAGGGACTGTTTCTACAACAACTCAAGGTGTTCCTGCAGAGGAAGCTGAGGAATATTTAAAAAATGGTTATGCTTTAAATGATAGAGTGGGACTTAGTTATATTGAAAAAGAATATGAGGAGTATTTAAAAGGTGAGAAGGCTGAGTATGAAGTTGTTAGTTCACATGAATTAAAGCTTATTAAAGAAGGTAAAAGAGGTAACGATATTGTGTTATCTATCGATATAAAGTTACAACAAGAAGTTGAAAGAATTTTAAGTGAACAAATTAGAAAGACAAAGGGTGAACCTAATACTGAGTATTATGATCATTCTAGCGTTATTATTCAAGATCCAAATACGGGTGAAGTTTTAGCTATGGCTTCGAAGAAATTAGTGGGAGATAAAGTCGTTGATAATACAATTAGTACATTTAGTTTACCAATTACGCCTGGTTCTGTAGTAAAAGGAGCTTCAATGCTTGTTGCATATAATACGGGTGCTGTAAAGATTGGGGAAGTTATGCTCGATGAGTGTGTTAAAGTTGCTGGTACTCCAGAGAAGTGTTCTTCAGTTAATAATTTAGGAAGAATTAATGATATAACAGCATTGGCTAAGAGTAGTAATGTTTATCAGTTTAAAGCAGCAATACGTGTTAATGGTCAAGAATATAGAAGAGGTATGAGACTTAATTTTAATCAAAAAGCATTTGATACTTATCGTAATATGTATCATTCATTTGGTCTTGGTGTTTCAACGGGGATAGATTTACCTAATGAAAACGATGGATATAGTGCTAAAGAAGATACTAATCCTGGTAATTTACTTGATTTTGTTATGGGACAATATGAGTCATATACTCCATTACAGTTATCACAATATGTAACGACAATTGCGAATGGTGGTAGTAGATTACGTCCTCATTTATTAAAAGAAGTTCATGAAGCAACAGAAGATTCTAGTTTGGGAAAAACAATATTAACAGTTGAAAAAGATGTATTAAATACAATAGATACTGAACCACGTTTTATGAATCGTATTAAAGAAGGATTTTATGCAGTAATGCATTCAGCAGGTGGTTATGGACGTGGATATGTTGATGATAGATGGGATGCTTCCGGTAAAACAGGAACGTCACAAAGTTTTATTGATACAGATGGTAATGGTGTTATTGATACTGAAACAATTACTTCATCTTTTGTTGGCTATGCACCTGCTAATAATCCGGTAATGAGTATTATCGTAACATCTCCAAATTCATCTCATCCTAATTCTAATACAGATTATGCTAGTTTAGTTACTTTACATATTACTAAAGAAGTTACTAATAAATTCTTTGAGATGTATTATGCATCTTAGGAAAAAAGCTTGCTTTTTTCCTTTTTTCTTGCTATAATTTTGATTGCAAGTGAAGTGGGAAGAAAAAAGCTTTGGCAATTTTCTTCTTATTTGATATAATACCTATAGACGTGTAAGGAGGGATATTGATGGCTAAAGAAGGAAAAAGACAAATGAAGACTCTTGTTTGTACTGAATGTAAAGAAGAAAATTATAGAAAACCAAGAAACGTACAAAATACTACAGAACGTCTTGAAATTAGTAAATATTGTCCTAAATGTAGAAAACATACAACACATAAAGAGAAAAAATAAAATAAGTTAACCACTTATTTTTAATTTTATATAAGGAGTGAGTGTAATGATTAGTACTAATGATTTGAAAAATGGTATTACAATTGAAGTTGAGGGAGCTATATATGTTGTATTAGATACACAACATGTAAAACCTGGTAAAGGGGCTGCAATTGTTAAAGCAAAATTAAAAAATCTTAGAACAGGAGCTATTTTTGAAAAAACTTTTAATGCTGGTGTTAAAGTAGCTACTGCACATATTGATAAACAACAAATGCAATATTTATATAATATGAATGATGTTTATTATTTTATGAATATGGATACTTATGAACAATTAGAGTTATCTAAAGATAATGTTGGAGATAATGCTAAGTTCTTAAAAGAAAATTTAGAGGTTTATATTACTACTTTTGAAGGTGAGGTTTTAGGTATTGATTTACCAGATAAAGTAGAACTTACTATTACTAAAACAGAAGCTGCAGTTAAAGGTAATACAACAAATAATGCTTTAAAAGATGCAGAAGTTGAGACTGGTTATATTGTACGTGTTCCTTTATTTATTGAAGAAGGAGAAAAAATTATTGTTTCAACAAGTGATGGTAAATATGTATCAAGAGCGTAGGCTCTTTTTTTCTTGTCTAATTGTTGTCTTTTTATGAAAATACATTTTTTCTTTTGTTCTTTTGTAGTATAATATTTTTGTAAATGATAGATGGGAGTTATTGTATGGCTAAGAGAAAACGTAGAAAACAAACTAAGAAAAGTTTTGAATATAAAGCAGAGTTGATAGGGCTTATTTTGTTACTTGCGGCAATACTTGGTATTGGTAAATATGGAGTTGTAGGTAGAGCAATTGCCTCTTTTGCTTTGTTTTTAGTGGGCTCTATTTATATGGTTTTTTTAGTAGTTTTATTTATTATAGGTGCATATTTACTAATTAAAAGAGAATGGCCTGATTTTTTTGCGACAAAGTTAATTGGTATTTATGTCTTTGTAATTGGTTTTTTGATTGTTATGCATCAGGATTTTGTAGCACAACATGATGGTAATATGATGCTTATTTTTAGGACAACTATGGATCAGTTAGTAGCAGGATTTAATAGTATTATGAATACGGGAATGCTAGAAGATTGGTTTAGTGTAGGAGGAGGAATTATTGGAGGAGTTTTTTCCATCCTTTTTGATAAGTTGTTTTCCTATACAGGTATGCAGATAGTATCTTGGGTATTTATGATAGTTGGATTTTGTTTATTTACTGGTTTTTCTATTATTGATAAAGTAAAAGAAAAGATAGCTAATGGTAAAGAGATACGTGAAGAACGTAAGAAGAATAAAGAAAAAGATGAAGAAGTTAAGGATTCTAAAAAAGCAGTTATTATTAATGGTGGCGAAGAGGAAGAAGAAGTTATTGATAAACATATTAAGATTACAAGTATTGATGAGTTGAAAAAAGTAACTGAAACGAAGGGAGATACTAATAAAGAGAGTGTTGTTGAAGTAAATCGTGATTATCAACTTCCACCTTTAAGTTTACTTAATCAACCTAAGAAAAAGGCAAATAAAACAGATGAAGCTGCGATTGAGAAGAATATTGAAAAGTTAGAAAAAGTATTAAGAGACTTTAAAATTGATGGTAAAGTTGTAGAAGTTCATATTGGACCTACTGTTGCGCAATATGAACTTGAAATAGCAAGTGGTACTAGGGTTAATAAGATTACAAGTATTAACCGTGAGATAGCATTATCTCTAGCGAAGAAAGATGTTAGAATAGAAGCTCCTATTCCTGGTAAAAATACAGTAGGAATTGAGTTTGCTAATGATACTCCAACACCAGTTAGTTTTTATGAAATTATTAGTAGTAAAAAAATGATGGATGCTATGGATAAGAAACTTATGGTGCCTTTAGGAAAGAGTATCATGGGAGATATTGGTGTTTGTGAAATTAATAAGATGCCACATATGTTAGTTGCAGGTACTACTGGTAGTGGTAAGTCTGTATGTATTAATGGTATTATTTGTTCTATTTTAATGCGCGCTAGACCTGATGAAGTTAAACTTGTGATGGTTGATCCAAAGGTTGTTGAACTATCTGTTTATAATGGGGTTCCACACTTAATGTGTCCTGTTGTGTCTGATCCGAAAAAAGCATCTGTTGCACTTGCAAAAATGGTTGCGGAAATGGAAAGACGTTATGAGACATTTAGTGAGACTAAAACTAAAAATATTGAAAGTTATAATGCTTATATAGATAAGTGGAATGAAGATCATAAAGCTGATGGAGTTACTAAGGCTCATTTACCATATATAGTTATTATTATTGATGAGCTTGCTGATTTGATGATGGTTGCAGCTAAGGAAGTTGAGGATTCTATTCTTAGAATTACACAAAAAGCACGTGCTGCAGGAATTCATTTGATTGTTGCGACGCAAAGACCTTCTACTGATGTTATTACAGGTTTAATTAAAGCTAATATTCCATCACGTATTTCATTTGCTGTTGGATCTGGAGTTGATTCACGTACTATTTTGGACCAAACTGGTGCTGAAAAATTACTTGGTAAAGGTGATATGTTATTTTTACCAATTGGAGTTAATTCACCTACACGTATTCAAGGTTCATTTATTACGGATGAAGAGATTAAGAAAATTATTGATTTCACTGTGGAGCAACAAAAAGCACAATATGATGAGTCTTTGATGAATCTAGAGGCAGTAGATCATAATGTTAGCAATGCTAGTGGTCAAGAATTTGGTGATGCGGCAAATGATGAGGACCCATTATATAATGATATTGTACAGTTTGTTATTGAGAGTCAAAAAGCTAGTGCTTCTTTACTTCAAAGAAGATTTAAACTAGGATATAATCGTGCGGCTAGACTTATTGATTTATTAGAAGAACGTGGTATTATCGGACCGGCTAATGGTTCTAAACCGCGTGAAGTTTTAGTACAATTAGATAGTAATGAAGAATCAGGTGAAGAATAAAAAATATTTTAGAAATAAGTAGTAAACTTATTTCTTTATTTTTGCTATAATAAAAGTAGAGAAAGAAGGTATGATGTTATGGCTACGCCACATATAGAAAGTAAATTAGAAGATATTAGTGATGTTGTTTTAATGCCTGGAGATCCTTTACGTGCACAATATATTGCTGAAAACTTTTTAGAAGATAGTAAACTTATTAATAAAGTTCGTAATATGTATGGATATACAGGATATTACAAAGGTAAGAAAGTTACAGTTTTTGCATCTGGTATGGGAATTCCTAGTATTGGTATTTATTCTTATGAGTTGTATAAATTTTATAATGTTAAAAAAATTATACGTATTGGAACAAGTGGTTCTTTTCATAAAGATGTTAAAATATTAGATGTTGTTTTATCAACTGGTAGTTATTGTAAAAGTTATTTTGATAAACTTCTTGATAATAATGATATTGATTATATTGAGGCAAGTAATAATTTAAATCAAGATATTTGTGATGTTGCGAAAAGTAGTAATATTCCTTTAAAAGTTGGTAAAACTATTACTAGTGATGTATTTGATGTATATGTTGGTAAAGAGGAGTTTAGAGCTAATTATCCAGATGATGATTTTTTAGCAGTAGAAATGGAAGCGTTTGGATTATTTTATGTGGCTCATAAATTAGGAAGAGAAGCTAGTTGTTTAATGACTGTAGTTGATAGTTATTATGATAAGCGTAGTTTAAGTAGTGAAGAGAGAGAAACTTCTTTAAATCAAATGATTACTTTAGCGTTAGAAGCAGCTATTAAATAAAATTAGATTGGGGTGAAGTATGGAATACATTAATAAAGATTTAGGATCTTATCATTTACATTTAATAAAAACAGATAAATTTAAAACAGTTAACGTACGTATTTCTTTTCGTAGTCCAATTATAAAAGAAGAAATTACAATTCGTAATGTTTTGTGTGATATGTTTTTACAGTCAAGTAGTAAATATCCTAGTAAAAGGGATTTAACAATTGCTGCTCAAGATTTATATGCAGCTGATATACAAACTAATAATACAAGACTTGGTAATTATAATAATTTAGATATATATTTATCAGTTTTAAATGATAAATATACAGAAGAAGGTAATTTTTTAAATGCTTTAAAATTTTTGAATGAAATAGTTTTTCATCCAGATGTTTTGTCTCATACTTTTAATGAAGATAAGTTAGATATTGTTAAAAATACAACGAGAAG
>CALVJZ010000062.1 GCA_944332465.1 uncultured Bacilli bacterium
TATTAAGCAGTATCTTTAGAGTTTTAAACTCTTTTTGATACTGCTTTTTTTGAGGGGGCATATTATGATTAACTTAAAAAAAATACAAGAATTAATTGGAAAAAAGATTAAACTTTTAGGCAAATCAGGAATATTAAAAGAAAGCAATGAAGATTTTATTGCAAGAGTGCTTGATGATTTAGAAAAAAATCATAATCATTCTTGGTATCAAGAGCTTTATACAAGAAATAAAGATAATTTGAGTGATATTGCGTTAAAGTATCGTGGTAGGGAAATTACTTATGATGAAATGTTTTCTACTATGAGAGATTATGCTAAGTCATTGAAAAAATTAGGTATAGAAAAGGGTATGGAAATTCCTATTTGTATGTCTAATACACCAGAATTAGTTTATTTATTAGGTGCAATAAGTATTATTGGTGCGAAAGCTAATATTTTTGCTAATAATTTTGATCAACAGTATATAACAGAAATAATAAATGATTGTGATGCAAATGTTATGTTTGTGGAAGATGGGAAGTATCCAAAAATTGCAGAGGCAATTCGTAATTCAAAAGTAGAAAATATTGTGGTTTCTTCTCTTAGAAGTTCGCTTTTAAATGATATTGATCCATATCAAGGTTTTGATGATATTCATGGTCGTATGGTTGATACAATAGATGATGTGTGTAGAGACAATTCTAAATGTATGTCAATTACGGATTTTTATGATTTAGGTAAAAATTATCAAGGAGAGATTTTTTCTGATTGTGGACTTGATGATGAGTTTTTAATTACTTATACAAGTGGTTCTACGCATTCTAGTCGTCCAAAAGCAATTGTTCATGCGGTTAGAAGTTTAATTACAATTGGAAGATGTCATGATCCTGAGGTGCAAAAAACAACATCAATGAAAGATTTTACAATTCAAGCTCATATTCCAACATATTCTAATACAGATATTATTTCAAGTATTTCGGATGCTTTAATGCAAGGCTCTAAATTAGCTTTAGAACCTATTTATGATAAAGATTTCTTTTTAAATTCCTTAATTATTAATCAACCAACTTATGTAGTAGCAACACGTAGTTTTTGGATTCAAGCTGCAAAAGAAATTTTGGGTGGAAGAAATGTAAAGTTGCCTAATTTGTTGTTAGCTTTTGCGGTTGGTGAACCGTTAGAAAAAAATGAAGAAAAGTTTCTTAATAAGGCATTACGTAAAGCTAAAGCTGGTAAGAATATGATACCGTTACCTGTTTCACCAGTTACAATGTCTGTTGCAGGTGGAGATTGTGAACATGGTGGTATCTTTTGGTTACTTTTCCGTTCTTTACAAAGTAAGACTCCTGGTTATGCCTTTAAAGATGAACCACGTGGATTAAATCCATTTCAGATGGTAGAAGTTGCAGTTTTAGATAGTGATGGTAATCATTGTTTACCTAATGAATTGGGTAGACTTGTGGCAAATTCTCCATGTAATATGAAAAAATATAAAAATAATCCTGAAGCAACAGAAGAATTCTTTATTAAAGATGCAGATGGAAAAGTCTGGGGAGATTGTAATGTTTACGGATATCTAGATGAAAATGGAGCTATTTATATGAAAGGTAGAATTCCTGAAAAAGGAGAAGAAGAAATACCAAACTTTGTTGTTGCTGATAGCATTTTACGTGATACTAAAAACATTTTATCTTGTGAAGTAGTAAAAGCAGAGTGTGAAGGTAGTGATGAACCGTTATTTATTGCCCATGTTGAAATGCAACCAGGAAAAGCAAAAACAATATCTTCTATTTTAGATACAATTGTTTCAGCTGATATTCGTTGTACAGAAATGTTGGGTGAAGAAATAGCAGATAAAGTTTTCTTTAGAGTTCATAGTAATCAAGAATCATTTCCTTTAACCAGTAGTGGTAAAAGAGATTTTACTGCATTAGAAGATGAAGGTATTACAGAAAAGTGTATTAAACCAGTTTATCGTGATGGTGAATTTGTCATTACGACACCAAGTCAATATTCTTCAACTGATGCACATAAAAAATTAAGTAAATAGGGCGAGGTTTCGTCCTTTTTCTTTACTTATTTTTTTATTTTTACTATAATTTATACTAGAGAAGGTGTTGTTGATGGAAATTAATGTTAGTCTAGTATTGATTTGTGTAAGTTTATTTTATTCTTTAACATTAAATTTAATGTATTTTACAAAAAAACATATTAATACTTATGAAAATCGTATTTTTAGTGTTTTGGTAGCTAGTAATTTAGTTGGATTATTATTAGAATTTATATGTACATATTCTTTGTTATATTTTCCAATTACAATTTGGACTACCATTATTAATAAATTATTTTTACTTTATTTAATGAGTTTTGCTTTCTTATTCAGTATGTATGTTATTTTTGTCACATTTATTAAAATTGATGAAAGTACTACTCCCGGCAAATATTTAAAATTAAGAAAAATTATTTTTGGTATTTTTGCTTTTTGTGCAGTTTTATTATTTTGTTTACCGATTGAATTATATTCCGGCAATGGTTTTACTTATTCATACGGTTTGGCTGCTAATTTGGTGTATTTAGTTTCTGGTGTTTGTGGGCTTATTTGTATTGTTTCAATGGTTTGCAATATACGTAATATTAAGAAAAAGAAGTATTTGCCATTATTTGTTTTTGTAGTTGGAATAATTTTTACAACGATACTTCAAAAACTTAATCCAGCGCTTACGATTGCTACTTCAATGGAAACATTTTTAATATTTTTAATGTATAATACAATAGAAAATCCTGATGTTAAGATGATTGAACAGTTAGAACTTGCTAAGGAACAAGCTGATAAGGCTAATCAAGCTAAGACTGATTTCTTATCTAGTATGTCTCATGAAATTCGTACTCCATTAAATGCTATTGTTGGTTTTAGTGATTGTGTTGTTAATGCTAATACTTTAGAAGAAGCTAAGGATAATGCTAAAGATATTGTTAATGCTTCTAATACTTTATTAGAGATTGTTAATGGTATTTTAGATATTTCTAAAATTGAAGCTGGTAAACTTGAAATTACTAATTCTCCTTATGATGCTCATGAATTATTTTCTAGTTTAGCTAAACTTATTAAACCAAGAATGGTAGAAAAAGGTCTTGATTTTCAAGTATATATTGCACCTGATTTACCTAAGGTTTTATATGGTGACCATACCAATGTAAAAAAAGTAGTTACTAATATTTTAAGTAATGCAAGTAAGTATACAGAAAAAGGTTTTGTACGTTATGAAGTTAATTGTGTAAATAATCAGAATAGATGTCGTTTAATTATTTCCGTTGAAGATTCTGGTAGAGGAATTAAAAAAGAAAATATTGATAAGTTGTTTACTAAGTTTCAAAGACTTGATGAGGATCGTAATACTACTGTTGAAGGTACAGGGTTAGGATTAGCTATTACTAAACAGTTAGTTGAATTAATGGGGGGACGTGTTGTTGTTCATACTGTTTATGGTGAGGGTTCTAAATTTACAATTATTTTAGATCAACCTATTGAAGATGAGAGTGCTATTAAAAAAGTAGAAAGTAAAGTGGTTAAAAATTTAAATTTAGAGGGACATCGTGTTTTATTAGTTGATGATAATACTTTAAATTTAAAAGTTACTGATAAATTATTACGTAGATATCATGCAGATGTAGAATGTGTAGATAGTGGTTATCGTTGTTTAGAGAAAGTTATGTCTGGAGAAGTTTATGATATTATCTTACTTGATGATATGATGCCTAAGTTGAGTGGCGTTGATACTTTAAAGAAATTAAAAGCATTACCTAATTTTTCAATGCCAGTTGTAGCTTTAACAGCTAATGCTATTACAGGGATGAGAGAAAAATATATGGGTGAAGGTTTTGATGATTATTTAGCTAAACCAATTGAAAAAGATGAAATGATGCGTGTCTTTTCAACTATTTTACATTTAAAAGATGAAGAAGTTAGTGATGATGATACTGAATTATTAGAAGATGATAGTGTATCTAGTGATAATTATTTAAAAGAACATGGTGTTGATTTAGATCATGCATTAGAACTTCTTGGTGATATAGAAATGTATAATATGACTCTTCATGATTATTTAGAAGAAATTGATAATAAACATAAAGAGTTAAAGAATTATTTAGATATGGAAGATATGGATAATTATGCAGTTTTAGTACATTCTATGAAAAGTGATGCTAAATACTTGGGATTTATGGATTTAGCAGATATTTGTTATCAACATGAGTTAAAGAGTAAAGAAAAAAATATAGATTTTTGTAGAGAAAACTTTACTAAGTTAGAAAATGAATTAAATAAATATGTTAGTATTGCTAGAGAGTATGTAAATTCATTAGATAAATAGTTAAAGAAAGTATAGTTGCAAATAAAGAAAATAGTATATAGGGAATTAATAGTTTATTATTTTGTGATTCTTTATATAAAAACAGTGAAGATATAAATGTTATTATACATGATACAAAGCTAAGAGAGTTGTTTTTTAATAGAAAAAAGAGTGGTTGAAAACTTTGATTTGCAATATAGTTTATAATTAGGGTATACTTGTATGGTGCTTGTATATCCTTTTTCATATCTATTTTTTGATAGATTGTAGTAGCAATCAATATATATAATATAGTCCAAATTATAGCAAAGAAAAATGGTGGAGGCGCAAAGAAGGGTAAGTTTAAAGAGAGATAATAAGATTTATCGACTGGTGTTAGGGCAGAGATAAACCAGGGTAGTAAGATAAATAAAAATTTTATTATTTTTTTCATAATAAACACCTCTTTCTTTATTTTATGATTTAGTATATAATATTAGTAGAATTTTTGGAGGGATTAGATGAACAATGAAATTTTAATGGATGACAAGAATATTCTTGTGATGAAATTACTTCATTATTTTATTATAGACAAAAATTATAATCCTATTATATTACAAGGGGTTGAAAATGAGATTTGGCTTGAAAACCTTGAAGAAGATTATAAAGTTGTTCGTATTGTGTCTGGTTATATTCATAATGATGAGCAGTTTGATTTTGATGTGTTTAAAACCAAAAGAATTGTTAAAAAGATTAAGAAAAAGACACTTACATTTCGTATAAATACATTAAGTATATTTTTGGATTTAGGAGATAATGTATCTAAAGATATTCATTCTATTCCAAATATTGAGTGTATAAAAATAGATAGTGAAGCAGATTTTAAGAAGAGTTCGGTTATTAAAAAAGAGTTTCCTGATTTAACTCGTAAATTAAAATTTAATGAAAAGGGTATTGCTTTATTTGCTAAGATTACGAGTGATATTAATGAACATAATAAAAAAGATGCGAAAAAGATAAATGCTGTTTTTAAGAATAAGTTTCCAATGATTACTTATTGGCTTATTGCTGTTAATATTATTTTGTACGTAATTCCAGTATTATTTGGGCAATATGATAATTTAATTAATAATTATGCTATCTGGGGACCATCTATTAGAAATGGTGAATGGTATCGTTTATTTACAGGTATCTTTTTACATGGTGGTATCTTACATTTATTATTTAACTGTTATGCTTTATATGTAATTGGTACACAGGTTGAGAATTTTATGGGACGCTTTAAGTTCTTAGTAATTTATTTAATTTCTGGACTTAGTGGAGCTTTATTCTCAATAATCTTTAATCATAATGCAGCAAGTATTGGGGCAAGTGGAGCTATATTTGGTTTAATGGGTGCTCTTGTATACTTTGGATATCATTATCGTGTATATTTAGGAAATGTTGTTAAAAGTCAAATTATTCCATTAATTGTTTTAAACCTTTTATTAGGATTTATGTCTTCGGGTATAGATAATTTTGCCCATATTGGAGGTCTTATTGGTGGTAGTTTAAGTGCTATAGCAATGGGTGTTAAAGATAAGAGTAGTTGGTTTGAACAAATGAATGGATGGATTATTACAGCGATTTTCTTAGCTTTTCTTATATACATGGCATTTGGATATGCAGTTTAAACATTACCTCGGTAATGTTTTTTTTGGGTTGTATTCCTTATTAGATAATGTTAAAATAATTATATATTGTAGTGAGGTGATAATATGTCACAAGATAAGACTAGTCTATTTAATATAGCGGATATCGATAATAAATTAGTTCATGATATTCTTAGTGAAGTTTGGGAATCTTTAGAAGAGAGAGGTTATAATCCTAGTAATCAAATAGTTGGATATCTAATTAGTGGTGATCCAGGATATATTTCTAGTTATCAAGATGCTCGTGGTAAAATCCAAAAAATAGATAGAGCGAAGATTATTGAAGTTTTATTACAGGATTTTTATAAAAAAACAAAATGAAATATCTAGGTTTAGATTTAGGTAGTCGTACTTTAGGAATTTCAATTAGTGATGTTGATGGAAGAATTGCGACTAGTTATCAAGTTATTAAACATCAAGAAGAATATCCTAGACTTGTAGATGAAGTTTCAAATTTAGTAAAACAGTTAAAAATAGGAGCTGTTGTTTTAGGGTTTCCTAAAAATATGAATAATACAATTGGTCCTAAGGGTGAACTTAGTTTAAAATTTAAAAAAGAGTTAGAAAAAGTATTAAGTGTTCCTATTTATTTACAAGATGAAAGACTTTCTACGGTTAGTGCTAATCAAGTACTTATTCAAGCTGATATTTCTAGAAAAAAAAAAAAAAAAGTAGTAGATAGTGTGGCAGCTACGATTATTTTACAAACTTTTTTAGATAAGGAGAA
>CALVJZ010000063.1 GCA_944332465.1 uncultured Bacilli bacterium
GGAGTAGAAGAGTTTTATAAATTGATAAATGAATATAATAAAGAAAAAAATAAAATCATTGTAATAGCATCACACGAACCATTAGAGTTGCCTTTTGATAGAAAATTAATAATTAAGGATTATCAAATATATGATCAAAAAGATATTAAAGATTAGTAGTAATTACGTTTTCATCCTCATCTTTAATTTAGCTTTATTCTTTATCTATCAAGATGCAAATAATTACATAACAGTTAAATATATAACAACCAATAATCCTATAGATATTATGATAAGTATTATTTTCACTTTCCTTTTTCTTAAATTATACTTTGACAGTTATTATTATATTGTTCTAAATAGAAATAATATTATTACAAGAATAGGAAGAAAAAAATATAATTTATTAATTTTAAAACAGCTCCTACTACCATCAATAATATTTTTTACTATAAACGTTCTATCTGATTATATTTTAATTAAAAGTGTTAACATTATTTACATAATAATAAATATTATATTTACTATAACCTGTGTAATCTTATTACCTAAGAGAAAAGAATATAACAATGAATTTTTAATAGTCTTATTAATATTCATGCTTATGAAAATTAGTTATTTCACTTTCCTTATTTATTAAATAAAAATATTATATAGAGAGTATATTTACATTTAATATAAATAATAAATTCTCGTAAATTAAATAAGGAATTACTAGATAGATATAATCAGATATATGAAGAATATTTTGCATAAAAATAAAGATAAAAGTATTTTAAATAGAAAGCAATTCCTAAAAAGATTGCTTTTTACTATGGAATGTACTCTTTATTAAGTACTTTCTGAACACCAGAATAATTAGCTGATTTATCTACATCTATTCCTAATGCTACTTTTTCAATTTTATCACCATTTACATAAAATAACATGTTTTTATAACCAACATCAGTAATTGCAGCTGCTATTTCTTCATCACTCAAATAACTCCTTGCCAACGGACCAAAGCATCTAACAGGATCAATGTTGTATTGAGAATGCTTTGAGACACTGAGAAGAGTGGTGTAATTAAGCACTTGAATCCTATCAGAATTATCAATAAAGCCACAAGCATCAGAAGCAGCCACCAATAAGTCCAAAGATCGGACATCATCATAATTATGTAATTTTTCGAATCCAGTCATTTCACCTAATGAAACGAGTCTTTTTTCATCAACACCTAACTGCATTAATGCCTCAGCCACTTCTTTTTTGATACTTTCTAACTTTTGTTTATTAAAAACTGAAGCTCTAGGAAAAAAAATCCCATTGCCAAAAATAAAGTCTTCTTCTCGACTTGTAACAAGAGTTTTTTCAAAAACTTCTCTTTTTTCTCTAATTAAATCAAGTTTATTCATAAAAATTCACCCCTCAATAAAATTATTAAGCGTATTATACCATATCTTTATAAAATAAGCAAAAAATAATAATTTTTTTAAAATATATGATATTATTAAGATAGGTGAGTAAATATATGACAAAAAGAAGAACAAGAAAACTAATAATATCTATTATATCTATAATTTTAGTATCCTTTTTTTACTTTATAACTAGTTACATTAATCCAGAAGAAAATAATATTCAAGAACGTAAAACTATCCCTGTAACAAAAGGTGAAACTCTTGAAGTATCTTTTATAGATGTTGGCCAAGCAGACTCCATCCTTATAGAAAATGAAGGACACTATATGCTAGTAGATGCTGGTAATAATGAAGATGGCGAAAAATTAGTTACTTATTTTAAAGAACAAAATATAAATACATTCGATTATGTAGTTGGAACGCATCCTCATGAAGATCATATTGGTGGATTAGATGACATTATCAATAATTTTAAAATTAATAACTTCTATATGCCTGATGTAATAACAACAACCCTTACTTTTGAAGAAGTTTTAGACGCTTTAGAAAACAACAATGTAAACCTAACTATTCCTAAAGAAAACGATTCATTTTCTTTAGGAGAAGCAAACATAGAAGTATTACATGTTGGAGATGAAAGTGAAAGCGATTTAAATAATACTTCCATTATCTTAAAAGTAACATATCAAAATATAAGTTTTCTTTTAACGGGTGATGCTGAAAGTAAAATAATTAATGAACTTGATTCTTCTGATTTAAAAACAACTGTCTTAAAACTAGGTCATCATGGTTCAATAACATCAACTAATGAAACTATTTTAGAAAAAACATCTCCCCAAGTAGCAATCATCTCCGCAGGAGTTAATAATCAATATGGACATCCTCATCAAGAAGTATTAAACTTACTACAACAAAATAATATTAAAACATATAGAACCGACCAAGACGGAACTATAATAGTCACAACAGATGGTGTTAATCTAGATGTAAAAACCATAAAAACTGACACGAATGGATAGTGATAAAATGTATGCAATTGAAAAAATTGATAATAATTTAGTAATAGCTGAAGATCTTGAAACCAAAGAACAAATAACCTTATCACAAAAAGATTTTACTTTTTCTATTAAAGAAGGTACTATGTTTGACATAAAAAATAATAAAATAATTAAACAAGAAAAACTAGAAGAAGAAAGAAGAAAACTTCTTAGAGAAAGAATGGAGAGACTAAAACATCATGAGTAAAAATAAATATTATCTACCTATGAAAGGAATCTGGTATATAGAATTTGGAGGCACTAAAAAGAAAAATTCTCATTCCTGGGACATCATAGGGCAACGTTATGCCTATGATTTTGAAATAAGAAAGAATAATCTTCCATATCATGATGATCCTACTGATTGTAAAAACTATTATTCTTATTTAAAGCCCATATATGCACCATTAGATGGTTGGGTAGTAGAAGTAGTAGATAAATATGATAATACTCATATAAGAGAAGATAGAGAGATAATAAACGATTGTAAAGACCCTAGAGGAAATCACATTATTATTAAACATAAACATAATGAATACTCTTGTCTTTGCCACTTTGAAAAAAATACCATCACTGTTAAAGAAGGAGATATTGTAAAACAAGGAGATATTTTAGGGAAAGTAGGAAATAGTGGTAATACTCAAGGTCCACACATTCATTTTCAAGTCCAACTAGGTATCGATACAGATAATAGTAAAGGTATACCTATAACATTTGAAAACGCTTTTTCTAAAAATAAAAGAATAAAAAAACTAGAATGTGGAATAGAAATAGAAGGTAAATAAATGAAAACAATAAAAACATATAAAAATGAAACATTAGACGATATAGAACTAAATGATGAATATGAAGAATTAGAATTAATAAACTGTAAGTGTCAAAAAATTGATTTAACTAAAGCAAAGTTAAATTATTTTGAAATAAGTGAATCACTAATTGAATCATCTAACTTTGCTAACCTTGATTTAAGAGAAAAAACAATTATAAAAACAACATTTAAAAATTGTAATTTTCTTGGTACAAATTTATCAGGAGCATACTTAAAAGATATTATATTTGAAAATTGTAATTTTACATATGCTAACTTTTCAACAGCACATTTAGAAAAAACAACTTTTAAAAACTGTAACTTAAAAGATGCTACTTTATATAAAATAGAACAAAGTAAGTTAAAGTTTGAAGATTGTAATCTAGATTCAGTTGATGTCTTTGAAACAAATTTAAAAAATATAGACCTAAGAACTTGTAATATTAATCATATAAAAATTGATATACCAAGTATGAAAGGTTTAATAGTTAATGAAGAACAAGCACTAGCTTTAGCTAAATTTTTACAGATTGAAATTAAATAAATTTTATGTTAATCTTAAATAGGAGAATGATAATGACAAAAGATAAAGAAATAAAACTATACAAATTTTTAACAAGCCTATCACTTATTATATTTATAATAACTTTAGTAGTTGCTTGTATATATATTAATTCATTAAAAATGTATAGTCCTATATCTGGTATAAAACTGAAAATGATTTTAGCTAGTATATTACCAATCATTCCATTAATAATGTTTATAATAACTTATAATTTATATATAAAGAGAAAAGGGGAATCTAAAAATGGAAACAAAAGAAACTAAATTTCATCCAGTATTAGCATTTGTTATTATGTTTATCTTGCTATTATTAATTGCTTTGCCACCACTATTTAGAGTATTATTTCCAAAAATTGAAGAAGTAGTACCTGCTAAACAAGATAATATCAAAACAATAACATGTAGTAGAAATTATCCTACAGAAAATATAAGTGAAAAAGTTGAAATAAGATATATAAATGCAAAAATTGATCAAACAAGAATTACTTATGCACCATATACTCCAACTGCAGAAGAAATAACCGAAATAGGAACTACGCCAACAACAGAAGAATTATTACCATCCCAAGAATTAGCATACTTTCAAAATATACAAGGAATTCAAATTGATAAAATAGATACAAGAACATTAATTACTATTAATCAAGATATAATTAGTCAAAATAGTGATAATACTAATTTAAAAACTAATTATTTTAATGATAATGAAATAGATCAAAAACTATACTTTACAAATCGTAGTTTCGAATGTAGCGAAGAAGAGGTTAATTAATAATCTCTTTTAATTTAGCTAAAACATTTTTATTATGATAAATAGTTATATTATTTATTTTAAAATAATTTCTAACTTTCTTACTACTTTTACAATTTGTAACAATATATTTAACTTTATTTGTATATATTGTTTTTTTATTATTCTTTTTAATCTTTATAAAAGCATTATCTATATTATTAGCTTCACTACTTAAATATTTATATTGATATTTTATTCCAGCATCACTTTTAATAGGAATAACTTCTTGTAAATATAATTTTATATTACTATCACATTCTACACCAATACCTTCTATAATAGCTAAATTATTTAATTCAACATATTTTCTATTACCAAATATAATAATAGGTAATAAACTTATAAATATTAAAACCATAACTTTAATTATTTTCATTATTTCCTCCCTCTAACAACATTATCTGTTAAATAGGAATTACGTTGCATAACTTTATTATCTTTTAATATAAAACTATCGCCCAATTCTTTTAATTTAAATGGATGAAATGGTGCTAAATAAGAGAAATTAAAACTTTTCATAGAAAAAAGATGATAAAGTAAATAAACTGTTCCAAGAAATACGCCATAAATACCAAATAAAGCAGCTAAAAAGAGTAATAAAATCTTATAAAACCGTATCGCATTTACTAATTCAACTGTTGGAAATATCAAAGCCGCAATAGAAGATATCGCAATTATAATAATCATAATTGGTGAAACAATACCCGCACTAACTGCAGCATCACCTAAAATTAATCCTCCTAAAATAGAAACAGCACTACCTGTTGTAGAAGACATTCTTAAATCACTTTCTTTTAAAATTTCAAAACATATTATCATAAATAAAGCTTCAATATAAGCAGGGAAGGGTACAAATGTTCTTCCTGCTTTTAAAATCATAAGTAAAGGAAAAGGCACTAAATCATAATTACGTGTTGTAACTGCAATATATATGCCTGGTAAAAATATTGCTATCAAAAATGAAATAAGTCTTATAATTCTAATAAAACTAGTATTACTTTTCTTTTGATAATAATCATCTGCTGTATGAAAGAAATCTATAAAAAAACTAGGTAAAATAATAGCATAAGGACTTAAATCACAAAGTATTATAACTTTACCTTCTAATAACGCCTGACTTGCTTTATCAGGTCTTTCTGTTAACATAACAGTTGGAAATAAACTTCTATTTTCTAAATAACTTTTTATATAACTACTATCAATTATTCCATCAATATTAATATTCTTTAATTTATTATAAATACTTTTAACTAAGTCATCTTTAACAATCCCTTTAATACCTAAAACACTTACTTTTGTTTTACTATATCTACCAATCTCTAAATCTAAAGAAAATAACTTAGTAGATTTAATCCTTCTTCTAATAAGTCCTAAATTACTATTAAAAAGTTCTGTAAAACTATCTTTAGGACCAGTAACCGATAATTCTCTTTCAACTGAATTAATCCCTCTATCAAGTCTCTCTCTTACTTCTATAGCATATATCTTATTTGTAATAATAATACAAAACCCTTGATTTAAATATGTAAAAACATCACTTTTATTTATTTCTAATACATTACTATCAGGTAAATAATACATAATATTATTTAATTCTTTTTTACTAAAAGATACTAAATTATCTAATATAAAATCATTAATCATAGTAGTACTACATAAAACTTCATTAAAAATTAAATAAACTTTCTTTCTCTTTATAATAAATTCCCTAAACTTATAATCTTTAGACTCTAAAACTTCTTCTTTTAACTTCTTTATAAAAGTCATACTATCACCAGTATTAGTATGAGAAAAATTTAAATAATTTATGCTATAATAAAAAAGAGGTGGCAAGATGAAAGTAGAAATAACAAAACTAGATCATTACGGTCGAGGAGTAAGTAGATTAAATAACAAAATTGTTTTTATTGAAAACGCTCTTCCTCACGAAATAGTAGAAATAGAAATTATTAAAGAACATAAAAAATATATCGAAGCAAAAACTACTAAAATTATAAAACCAAGTGAAGATAGAATAACTCCACCTTGTCCTTATTATGAAAAATGTGGAGGTTGTAATTTAGAACATATATCTTTTCTAAAA
>CALVJZ010000064.1 GCA_944332465.1 uncultured Bacilli bacterium
AGAATTACGGGTGGTATAAAAGAAATTAGGGAAGATTTTGATTCTCGTGTTGGTACAGGTGCTTATTTTGAATTTGCGGATGCGGTTGATCATTCTATGATAGGCGATAATTATCGGAGTGGTGCTAGAGAAAAGGTTTTAACTTTATCAGCACAATATATTAATAATAAATAATTAATTAATTGTCTAAATCTTTATTCTTTTGTATAATAAAGTTGGGAGATGAAATTATGGTAGAAAAGTTAAAAAAAGATATGATTGAAGCTATGAAGGCAAAAGATAAGGAACGTTTAACAACAATTCGTATGATTAAGGGTGACCTTGATAAAGAACATATTGATAAGAAACGTGAAATTAATGATGATTTATTAATTGAAGTTGTTAATCGTGGAATTAAACAAAGAAAAGACTCTATTGCTGAATTTGAAAAAGGTGGTAGAAGTGATTTGGTTGAAAAAACACAAAAAGAAATAGATATTTTACAGAGTTATTTACCTGAGCAGTTAAGTGAAGAAGAAGTAGTTAAAATTATTGATGAAATATTTGATGTTTTAAAACCTGAAGGGGCACGCGATATGGGTAAAGTAATGAAAGAAGTACAACCTAAATTAAAGGGATGTGCTGATATGAAGAAAGTTAGTGAAATTATTAAATCTAAATTACAATAAAAGACTAAATAGTCTTTTTTTTTCATATCTTTTATTAGGTGAGGAGCATGCTTTCTAAGATAAAAGATTTTATATTGGATGATGAATTTAGATTGGTTTTATTAGAAGATAGAGTATTAATTGTTAATTTTAAAAAGATATTATATTTAGAAGATAAAAGAGTATCAATTTTAACTAGTTATGGAAAAATTACTTTGTGTGGTACAGGCTTTTTATTATCAAAACTTTTAGATAAAGAAGTTTTAATTGGGGGAAATATTGAGAGGATTGATATTTATTATGAATAATAGATATCTAGTTTTGATAGAGGGAAAAAGAGCTGATATATTTTTATCTATTTTAATTTCACGTGGTATAGCAATTTATCATAAAGAAAATACTAAAAAAGGTATAACTATGGTAGTAGACGAAGAAGGATATAAACTAATTACAAGTATTCCTACTAGTTGTTCTATTGTGGTGTTAGATAGATATGGATTGTTAAAAATTAAGTATTTATTTTCTAAATATTTAGGGGTTATTTTAGGATTTGTTTTTTTCTTTTTTATGCTTTTTTTATTAAGTAATATTATATTTCATATTGAAGTTATTCATACAAGTAAGAAAATAAGAAATATGGTAATAGAAGATTTAGAAGAGTTTGGTATTTCGAGATTTCATTTTAAAGTGGGCTTTTCTGATAAAGAAAAAATAGTTAATAAGATATTAGAAAAAGAAAGAGATAATTTAGAGTGGCTCTCTATAGAAGAAGAGGGTACTAATTATGTTGTGAGAGTAATTGAGAGAGTTAAAAATAAGAAAGAAAAAGTATATCCATATCAAAGTATTGTTGCGAAAAAAGAAGCTATGATTTTAGATATTGATGCTTATAGTGGAGAAGTTGTTAAAAAGAAGTATGATTATGTTGAAAAAGGTGAAGTTATAATTAGTGGACTAATTTATAATAAAGAAGAAGTTGTTAGTAAAAAAAGTGCTTTAGGAAAAGTATATGGTGAAGTGTGGTATAAGGTACAATTAGAAATACCAAAACATTATGTAGAAGAAAATGTAACAGGTAAAAGTAAATCTTTATTTGAAATAGAATTTTTAAATCGGATATATCATTTATCAAATCATTATTCTACATATCAGAAAAGAAAGATAGTTTTACTTAAATCTAAAATTTTACCAATTTCTTTATCTTATGCTACTTATATGGAAACAGATGTTGTTGATAAAAAATTTAATATAAATAATGTTAAGCAATATGCATTTAAATTAGCAGAAGATAAATTGAATAAAAAGTTAAGTAATGGTGAAATTCTTTCTAAAAAAATTTTGAAAAAGTATGAAAAAGATAGTAAAATAATAGTAGAAGTATTTTTTAAAGTAAAAGAAGATATTACGGATTATTTAGATATAAGTAATTATGATATTTCAAAACAAGATGAGGAGGAATAATATGTTTGAACCATTGTCATCTACAATTCAAGGAGTTGTCAATTTTACATGGCCAATGGTCTTGATTTCTACAATTATTATTGTATCTTGTAGAGTTGCTTTTCTTTTGAAAAATCATAGTAAGTTTGTTTTATATAAAGATTTGTTAATGTTATGTTTTATTATTTATGTATTATGTTTATTCCAAGTTGTTACATTTCAAGATACTGTTAGTTGGTCTAGTAATAATTTTATTCCTTTTAAAGAAATGTTTAGATATGATTTCGGAAGTAGATTATTTATAAAAAATGTGGTTGGTAATATGTTGTTGTTTTTACCATTTGGATTTTTTGTAAGTTATTATTTAAAGTGTGGAAAGATATGGATACCATTAATATTAACTGCTATTGCATCGTGTTCAATAGAGACAGTACAAATGATTATAGGTAGAGTTTTTGATGTTGATGATATACTTTTAAATTTAGTAGGTGGTAGTTTAGGATTTTTATGTTACTATGGTCTTTCTAAAGTTGCTGAAAAACTACCAGATGTCTTGAAAAGTGAGAAGTTTTTAAATATAATAGCGATTGTTTTACTAATTGGATTAATTACGTTGATTTAGGAGGTTTTGGTTTTGGAGTTAGAAATTTTTAATCAAACAGAAGAAGAAATTAAAGAATTAGAAACGGTAAGAAAAGTTTTAGAATATGCGTGTTCTAAAGAAAAGTTAGGAAACGTTTGTTTTAATGTAATTATTGTTGATAATGATTATATTCATGAACTTAATAAGAATTATCGTAATATTGATAGAGTTACAGATGTTATTACTTTTGCTTTAGAAGATGAAAAAGATATAGTTGAACCTAATGGGGTGAGGATGTTAGGAGATATATATATTTCTATTGATAAAGCGAAAAGTCAGGCTGAGGAGTATGGACATTCATTACTTCGTGAACTTTCTTTTTTAGCTGTTCATGGCTTTTATCATTTATTAGGGTATGATCATATGAATAAAGAAGAAGAAGTAATAATGTTTCAAAAACAAGAGGAGGTATTACATGAGTGCAAAATCGAAAGATAAGAAAAAACATGTAATTTTAGATCATAAAAGATTAATTGATAGTTTTCGTTATGCTTTTTATGGTATTGTTGAAGCTTATAAGAGTGAACAAAATTTAAAGATTCATACAGTGATTGCTATTTTAGTAGTTATCTTTGGTTTTGTTTTAGAACTTAGTTATGTTGAATGGTTAGTATGTTTAGTTTTAATTGGTTTAGTTTTAATGGCGGAGTTTTTTAATACGGCAATTGAATATGTTGTTGATTTAGCATCCCCAGAAATACATCCTCTAGCAAAAGCTGCTAAAGACACTGCTAGTGCAGGAGTGTTAATGATGGCAATTATTTCAGCTATTATTGGACTTATTATTTTTGTTCCTAAAGTAGTAGAAGTTTTTGAGGTGTTATTATGAAAGATAAGTTGTTAGAATTACATAAAAATAGTTATAGTCCTTATTCTCATTTTGCTGTTAGTGCTATTGTTGTTATGAATGATGAGCGTGAGTTTTCAGGTGTTAATGTAGAAAATGCTAGTTATGGTGCAACAATTTGTGCTGAAAGAAGTGCGATTGTATCAGCAATTAGTGCAGGATATAAAAAGAATGAGTTTAAAGAACTACATGTTATGGTAAGTAGTGGAGAAATAGGAATGCCTTGTTTTATTTGTAGACAAGTTATAAGTGAAATGTTTCCTAAAGATGCATTTATTTATTGCTATTCTACTAAAGGGGAAGTTAGACAATATAGAGTAGATGAATTATGTCCTTATCCATTTGGGGAGGATGATTTAAAATGAAATGTGGATTTGTTAGTTTAGTTGGACGTCCTAATGTTGGTAAAAGTACATTGTTAAATAGTATATTAGGTATGAAATTAGCAATTACTTCGAATGTTAGTGGAACAACAAGAAATGTTATTCAAGGAATTTATAATGATGATGATTCCCAAATTATCTTTATTGATACACCAGGTATTCATAAGCCAACACATAAACTTGGAACTTTAATGAATAAAAAAGCTTATAACAATACCGAAGGCGTTGATGTTATTTTATTTTTAGTAGATATTTATAAAGGTTTTGGGAGAGGTGATGAGTTTATTTTAAATAAAATAAAAGATCACCATGTACCAGTTTTTCTATTATTAAATAAAGTTGATCAATTTAAGGATAAAAGTATTTTGTTAGAGAAAATAAATGAGTTAAAAGAAAAGTATGATTTTGCAGAGATTATTCCTATTTCAGCTAAGAAAAAAAGTAATTTAGATAATTTGTTAGAAACTATAAAAAAATATTTACCTGATTCTGATAAGATTTATTCTGATGAAGATTTAACTAATGTTTCAACAAGATTTATTATGGCAGAGTTTGTTAGAGAAAAAGTTTTAGAACTTACAAGAGAGGAAATCCCACATACTGTTACTTGTTATGTAGAAAATTATGAAGAAGATGATGATTTAGTTCATATTCAAGTTTTAATTGTTGTCGATAGAGAAAATATCAAGAAGATTATTATTGGTAAAGGTGGCAGTATGTTAAAAGAGATTGGGACAAGAGCAAGGCATGATATGGAAAATTTTCTTGGAAAAAAAGTATTTTTAGAAACATATGTTAAGACATTAAAAAATTGGAGAGATGAAGAGAAATATTTCTTAGATTTAGGATTAAAAGATGAAGATGAGTAGTATAAAATAGAAAAAATATCACCACTATAGAAATATAGAGGTGATTTTAATGAAAGATATTTTATGGGAATTGTTTAAAAAAACGGGTGAAGTAAAATATTATTTAGCTTATCAAGCAATTGTTAAAAAGAAGTGATGAATAGTGAAGATAGAATGTGTTGAAGGAATTATTTTGAGTGAGACTAATTATAGTGAGTCTAGTAAAATACTAAATGTTTTTACAAAAGAACATGGACTTATTGGTATTATGTCTAAAGGTTGTCGTAATATGAAGTGTAAATTACGAGGAGTAAGTCGTAAGTTACTTTATGGAAAGTTTCATATCTATTATAAAAAAGAAGGTCTTTCAACTTTAACAGCAGTTGATGTAATTGATTCATATTCTAAGCTTTTAACAGATTTAGAAAAAGTTAGCTATGCAGCATATTTATTAGAATTAACACAACAAGTTGTAAGAGAAAATGATGATGTTTCAATCCTTGATTTGCTAGTTGCTACTTTAAGAAAGATGGAAGAGGGGTTATCACCAATTATATTAACAGAAATATTAGAGTTAAAATATTTGGATTATCTGGGAGTAAAACCTAGTATTGATTGTTGTAGTGTATGTGGGAGTGATAAAGGAATAGTAACTGTATCGTCAAGTGACGGTGGATATTTATGTCGTAATTGTTATAAAAATGAAGTGTTAGTATCTGATAAAATGATAAAACTTTTGAGAATGTTTTATTATGTTGATGTAGAAAGTATTTCAAAATTATCTATTAGTGATTCTGTTGTTTTAGAAATAAATCAATTTTTAGATGATTATTATGAACGATATACTGGTATTTATTTAAAGAGTAAAGATTTTATTAAACAGTTAAATAAGTTGACTTAGTTTTCTTATATGTTATAATTAGTGTAATTTTTGTTGGGGGGAGAAGTTTTATGAAGTTAAAAAATTTTGTTGTAGGAGCAGTTAGTGCAGTACTTACTGTTAGTTTGGGAGGATGTAATATAAATAAAAGTCTTCCAGAAGTTGAAGCTATTATTCAAGAAGTTGATGATATTGATTTTTCTAGTACAGATTCTGTTACTAGGGATATTGAAAAAAAGTTTAATGTGGATATTAGTGATGAATTAAGTGAGTTTATGGATGATGAAAGTGTTCTTTCTGCTTTAAATGGTGAAGCTACTAGAAATGATGGAGAAAGAGTTTTAGACTTATCTTTAATGGAATTATCACAAAAAATACAAGAAGATAATTTAGAGATGATTAACCTGGGACTTAGTACAAATGAAGATGGAAATATTGTTTCGGGAGAATCAGTTTATGAAACAGATAGTTATTTAAATGATTATATTATGAGTATTCATAAGTTAGGACAAGCTTTAACTAATAGTGATGATGTTAGTGAGGAAGCAAGAGAAGTAGCAAAAAAAATGGTGTCTTTAAGTCTTGTTAAAGTTGATGTTGATCAAGCGTTTATAGGAAATGGTGAAATAAAAGTAATGGAATTGAAGTAGTCTTTTACTTTATTAATTTTTATTGTTTAATAGTTAAAAAAAGCACATTAAAACTTTAGTTCTAATGTGCTTTATTTATGTTTTGATGATGTTACTTCATTATTATTTTGAATTTGGTTTAAGGAAGTTTTTATAGCTTCACTTATAGATGTTGTTTCACCATCAGGTAAGACCATTTG
>CALVJZ010000065.1 GCA_944332465.1 uncultured Bacilli bacterium
TAGAAGATAAAAACTATGAATATATCTATAAAGAAATAGAAGACATACGAATTATTGAAACACTAAAACATTTACTATTTTATATACTAGATACTAAAAAAGGTGATCTTCATCACTTACAAAAATGTCGCGTCATAAAAAGTAGTGAATACTTAGAATTTGATAATAATACTAAACGAAACTT
Source organism: uncultured Bacilli bacterium (assembly GCA_944332465.1). Classification (GTDB taxonomy): domain Bacteria; phylum Bacillota_I; class Bacilli_A; order RF39; family UBA660; genus Faecimonas. Next base: position 185 of record CALVJZ010000065.1, read on the forward strand.
AGAATTAACAGAAACACTAAGAAATAGAGAAAGAGAATATAGTTTATTATGGCTTTTAGATAAAAATAAAACTGCTCTAGGTTCAAGATATTTAAAACATAATATAGAAAACCCTCTACGAGATAAAAAAGAAATCGAAAGACGTTATGATATGGTTGAAAAACTATCGACTGAATTTATCTTAAGAGACGATTTAATAAAAGAATTAGGAAATGTCTATGACTTAGAAAGATTAGCAGGAAGAATAAGTTATGGTAACTTAAACGCAAAAGATTTATTACAATTAAAAACATCTTTAAAATCTCTTCCTAACATAAAAGATATTTTAAAACAAATTAAATTTGATAAAAAACTAGAAACTCTAGAAGAGTTATATGAATTATTAGATAAAACTATTTTAGAAGATGCACCTTTTACATTACATGAAGGACATTTAATTAAACCTGGTTATAATGAAGAATTAGATGAATTAAAGAAAATTAGTAGTGGTTCTAAAGACTTTATTCTAGAACTAGAACAAAAAGAAAAAGAACGTACTGGTATTAAAAATTTAAAAGTAGGCTTTAATAAAGTCTTTGGATATTATATCGAAGTGTCTAAAGGACAAACTCATTTAATTAAAGATGAATTTGGTTATGATAGAAAGCAAACACTTGCTAATTGTGAACGATTTACAACACCACTTCTAAAAGAAAAAGAAAATATTATATTAGGTGCCGAAGAAAAAATTATAAATCTCGAATACAAATTATTTATGGATATTAGAGAAGTAGTAAAACGTTATACTTCAAAACTTCAAAGAATTGCTAAAATTATCAGTGAAGTTGATATGTTACAATCATTTTCTATAGTAAGTGATCAATATAAATATGTTCGTCCAAATTTAACAGAAGAAAAGACTATTAAAATGATAGATTGTCGTCATCCTGTTGTAGAACAAGTAATGAAAGATAAATATATACCAAACGATATCATTATGGATAGAACAACAGATATCTTACTAATTACAGGTCCTAATATGGCTGGTAAATCAACATATATGAGACAATGTGCAATTACTGTTATAATGGCACAAATGGGTTGTTTTGTACCTTGTAAAAGTTGTACAATGCCAATCTTTGATAAAATATTTACTCGTATTGGTGCAAGTGATGACTTAGTAAGTGGTGAATCAACATTTATGGTTGAAATGAAAGAAGCTAATAACGCAATAAGTGAAGCAACTGAAAATAGTTTAATTCTATTCGATGAACTTGGAAGAGGAACCGCTACATACGATGGTATGAGTTTAGCCCAAGCAATTCTTGAATACATTCACGATAAAATAAAAGCTAAAACAATGTTTTCAACTCATTATCACGAATTAACATCTTTAGAAAAAGATTTAAAACATCTAAAAAACGTTCATGTCTCAGCTATCGAAAAAGATGGTAAAGTAACATTCTTACACAAAGTAAAAAATGGTGCTGTTGATAAAAGTTATGGTATTCACGTCGCAAGTCTTGCTCATCTACCAGAAAGCCTTATTAAAAGAGCAGATGAAATACTAAATATATATGAACATAAAAATATAAAGAAAGAAACATTTACGCAAACATCACTATTCGAATTAACTGAAAGTGAAATAGAACCAAAGAAAAATGAAATAGAAGAAAAAATAAAAGAAATTAACCCCTTAGAAATGACACCAATGGAAGCCTTAAACTTCTTATATGAACTAAAAAAAGAAGCAAGTAGAAAGGAATAATAATATGAAAAACAGAAGCGAATTAAGAGAAATAATTATGAAAGTAGTTTATCAAACATACATCTTAGATAATACAAAAGATAATTATAATCTTGAAGATTTAATAAAAGAACAATTAGAAGTAGAAAATGACTTTGTAAATACAACTGTCAAAGGAATAAAAGATAAACAAAAAGAAATTAATGAATTAGCTAATAAATATATGAACAACTGGACAATTGATCGTCTTAATAAAGTTGATAAAGCTATTCTTTCCCTTGGAATATATGAATTAATCTATACTGATACGCCAAGTGTTGTTTCTATAAACGAAGCAATTGAACTTTCTAAAAAATACTCTGAAGATGCCGTTACTAAAATGATTAATGGAGTCTTAGATAAAATATATCACGAAGAAGAAAAATAGAAAGAGGGGATTGCATGAATGATAAATATATCACAGTCACGCAGTTAACTAGATATATTAAATATAAAATAGATAACGATGTAAATCTAAATGAAGTCTTTCTAAAAGGTGAAATATCTAACTTTAAAGCACATAGTAGGGGACACTTTTACTTTACTTTAAAAGATGAAACATCAAGAATAAATGCTATTATGTTCGCATCAAATACCAAAAAAATTAAATTTATGCCTGAAGATGGTATGAAAGTCTTAGTAACTGGAAAAATAAGTGTCTTTGAAGCAAACGGTGGATATCAAATATATGTAAATGATATGTTAGAAGATGGCGTAGGAAATTTATATATTGCCTTTGAACAATTAAAAAAGAAACTAGAACAGGAAGGACTATTTAGAAAAGAATACAAAAAACAAATTCCAAAAATCCCAACAAGAGTAGGGGTAGTAACAGCTCCAACAGGTGCTGCTATAAAAGATATAATTTCAACCATCAAAAGACGTTGGCCTCTAGCAGAAATTATTTTATTTCCTTCACTAGTTCAAGGAGAAAATGCTAAAGAAGATATTGTAAGACAAATAGAAAAAGCAAAAGACTATAACCTAGACACTTTAATTGTCGGTCGTGGTGGTGGCTCTATCGAAGATTTATGGCCATTTAACGAAGAAATAGTAGCTAGAAGTATATTTGAATGTAATATACCAATAATAAGCGCTGTAGGTCATGAAATTGACTTTACAATAGCAGACTTTGTGGCAGACTTAAGAGCACCTACACCCACTGGAGCAGCAGAACTAGCAGTTCCTCAAAAACAAGACGTTGAAAACTACTTAATGCAATTAAAAATAAGATTAAATAAACAAATACAACATAAAATAAATATTAATAAGCAAAAACTAGAAGAAGTAAAAAGTAGATATATATTTCAAAATCCCATCGCTATCTATCAAGCCAAAGAATTACAATTTGATAGTATAATTGAAAGATTAAAATCATCAAGTAAATTACTAATAACAAATAAAGAAAAGAAATTTCTTACTGTTATGAAATCATATATTATTGAAAACCCTTTAAAAATTACAGAACCAAAGAAAAATAAATATTTACAAATTATTTCAAAGTTAGAAACACTAAGTCCTTTACTAACAATAAAAAGAGGGTACTCAATGACTAAAAAAGATGGCAAAGTAATAACAAGTACTAAAGAATTAAAAATAAAAGATAAATTAGAAATAACTCTAACAGATGGCACAATAAATGCTGAAGTAACTAAAATATAAAGGAGGATTATATTATGGCCAAAGAAGAAAAAGAATTAACATTTGAAGAAAGCTTAGAAAGACTAGAAAATATTGTAAAAAAACTAGAAAGTGGAGAAGTACCTCTAGATGACGCTATTAAAGAGTTTAATGAAGCTATGAATCTAGCTAAAAAATGTGATGAAAAACTAAAATCTGCCGAAGAAGCAATAACTAAAATTGTTAAAGAAGACGGTTCATTAGAAGATTTTAAAGTAGAAGAATAAAAAAAGTAGCCCAAATTATTGAGCTACTTTTTAATTATCCTCTTCTTCTTCTAATTTCTTTCTAGTAAGTAATTGTAATGCATGTTCAAATTCATCATCGTCATCAAGTGGTAATAAAACATTTGGTTTTTCAACACTCTCTTTACGAATCATCATATCATGAGAATTTTTCATATTAACAAGAAATAAATAATTATTAATTTGTTCAACTAATACAAACTTTTTATTATCAAAAGAATATACTTTTGCTTGAACTATATCTTGTTCCATTATTTACCACCCAAACCTTTCTCATTACTTACACTATCTTGTTGCTCCCCATCTTGCATCATCTCACTAAGTTCTTGATTACTGTCTGGCGTTAAATCATTATTTTGATAATAAAATCTCCTTAATAAATCATCACTCTCAGTTAATCCTTGTGTTCTATAATCTTCTCTAGCTAAAGTCTTATAATCATTCATAAAATTATCACCATGAATACCATCAGCATATCTCTCAGGATCAATCATTCGAACTAAACCATCAGCCCCACAATCAACATTAAACATTCTATTAACAATATTATCTAAATCATCTTGTTCATAGTCAGCTGTCATTTTATTTGCTAAAGCACCTAAAACAATATATGGACTAGCACCATTTTCAATTTCATCCTGCAATATTCCAGCTATAGTAAAATCATCATAAAAAAAGCTATCTTCACCAGAATTAGTTCTATGAGTCGCATCACTAATTGTTTCATTAACCATCTGAACAATTGCATTATCTTGATATACACTATCATTAAAATTATTACTCAAAGAAACAGCAAGTGGTGTAACTATTAATGTTGCTGCAATAGCACCAGCTACAAAAGAATGTCTTAAATTATCAAATACTTTTGTCGCAATTCCAACAACCTCAACAACTGTATTAATAGGACCATTACCAACAGATTGTCTTCTACATCTTCTAAGATCTTCTTCCATTCTATCTACATGTGGTCTTCTACTAGAACTACTTCTTCTACTATCATCACCTCTACCTTGACTACCATTATATTGAGCAAGAGGAGTAGGTCCACCTCGTCTATAACCAGAATTATTATTACCATTACTTCTCATAAATTCAGGTACATCAATATCATCATCTCTCATCGATTATCACCTCTAGTATAACTATAGCAAAACCAAATTAAAAAAGCAAAAAAAATGTCAATTTTTAGTGTAAATGGCAAAAACTATTTAACATAAAAATAATCATATTAGAAAAAATAATAATGTAGTAGGAGAAAAGAGGTGATAATTTTGAAAAATTTAAAAAAAAGATTAATACTACTACTAATTTTACTTATTACTATTTTGCCCGCACCAGTCCTTGCTTATTCTAACTTTTTAATTGCATCAGGTAAAACTATAGGAATTGAAGTAAACGCTAATGGTGTCTTAATTGTTGGCTTCTATGAAGTAGAAGGAAAAGAAATAGGAAAAAATGCCGGTTTTGAAATAGGTGATATTATTACAAAAATAAATAATAAAAAAGTATTTTCAATTTCTAATATGCTAGAATCACTAAAAGAAAATAATACTAATGTAACATTTACCGTAAAAAGAAATAATACTGAAAAAGAAATAAAAATGTCCCTAAAGCCTGATGAAAATAATATTTTAAAAACTGGTTTATACGTAAAAGACCAAATAAACGGTATTGGTACCTTAACTTATATTGATCCAAAGACCAAAAGATTTGGTGCCCTAGGTCATGAAATCCTTGAAACAACAACAGCTCAAAAATTTGAAATAAAAGACGGAAAAATATATAACGCAAATGTTTCCAACATAAGAAAAAGTACAAACGGAAATGCTGGTGAAAAAAACGCATCATATAATAAAAAGATAAGTGAGGGAGAAATAGATAAAAATGAAATATCTGGTATCTTTGGCGATTATAAAGAAGATATAGAACAAGATAAAACATTAGAAGTAGGAAACAAAGATGAAGTAACAAAAGGTAAAGCTTATATCAGAACTAATATAAAAGATGATGAAATTAAAGACTATGAAATAAATATACTAAATATTGATTTAAATAGTAAAAGTAAAAACATTTTATTTGAAGTAACAGACAAAACTCTTATCAATGAAACAGGTGGTATAGTTCAAGGAATGAGTGGATCACCTATTATTCAAAATAATAAAATAATAGGTGCTGTTAACTATGTTATTGTAAATGACCCTAAAAAAGGATATGGAATCTTTATAACAACCATGTTAAAAGAAGGAGAAAAATAATTTCTCCTTTATTTATATTAATTTTTATGGTAGAATAATTAACCGATAGGGGATGAGGATATGAAAATATGGACAAAGGTTAAATTAACTGATAAAAATAAAGATGTAGAAGAAATAGCTAAATCTTTAACAAATTATTTTTATGGATATGGACCAATCATAGACATCACTAGAAAATATCATATTAAACCAGAAGATAGAAAGATATTAGATCAATATACTGCAAATCGTATTGCTGGTATATTAATGTTATATCTTGCTAAAGACACAAAAAGAATAAATGATATCGTAAATAAATATCATATAAGAGATGGTATTATTCAAGATATAATGCCAGAACTTGAAGGATATATAGATAGATAAAAAAA
>CALVJZ010000066.1 GCA_944332465.1 uncultured Bacilli bacterium
TTTTTTAGCAATATCGGTTAGTGATATATACTTTTTCCCATTATTATTTATTACCTTAATAGAAATTTTTTGAACATATAATGATTTGATATTAACACCTCTTTCTTTGTATTCATCTTTTATATACGCAATAAAGAGGTTTTATACATAAAAAAAGTCAGATTTTTTCTGACTTTTTTACTCTACTATCATTTCTATCCTGTTTCCTCGATTTTTATTGATGGTAAAGCTATATGTTTTACCATTTATCGTATCTTTTACAGATTCTAAACTTCTACCTAACTTTTCAGTCATTTCAGCAATATCTGTGATATTAGATGATGTTGTAATATAGATTACATATCTACCCTTTTCAATATCTGAAATATCAATGTCATTATCATACCATGCTTGTGTTTTATCTAAGTTATCATTTACAGGTAAGACAACATTATAATTTCCATTTGTAATAGTTCCTAGATTTTTTGTGTATAATTTATAATTTTCAACATTTTCAAATATTATTTTTCTAGTTACCTTTTGATTCTTGGATAGGTTAGCTCCATATGAATAACTATTTCCTCTTAAGTGTAATTTGTTATCTTCAGTAAAATTAAATTCTGTATACTTATCATACTGATTGTAAACATATGAGGCTGATTTATTTGCTAATAATTCATCTCTAACCTTTAATTCTACATAGCTTATTTGACTACTAAAGTTATTACTGATAATTGCCGAATGCTTATTTCCTTCTACTTTTGTTGCCTGTTCGTTATATGTTTTATTATTTATAATAGATTTAGAATAGTATTCATTTGTTGATGCTTCCATATACATTTTGTAATTTCCATTTGCAATATCATTTATGTTTATTTCTGCATTAAACCATGAATACGTATAATCTTTTCCATCAGGACTATAGACAGCTTTAGGAATATCTTCTTTCTTAGTAATTCTTGTTGCCTCAACTTCCTCCTGTGTTCCAGTATCAATGTTTTCTAGTATTATTTTATAATTTATTTCGGTATCTAGATTATTATCAATACCAGTTATTGTTTGATATCCTTGCATTAATAACTTGTTTTTATCCTCTTTTAAATAGTAGAAATAGAAAGTTCCCTCTTTTTCCTCTAATTTCTTTTCTTCTACAGTAATAGTTATTTCTTTTTCAACAACATTTCCGAAAGAGTCTTTTACTTTATAAATTACAGTATATTCTCCTACTTCATCTGTCTTAACGTTGTTTTCTACTACTTCAATATCTTTAATTTTTCCATCTTCAGGATCTGTTGCGGTTACTCCATCAAGAGGATCAAATTCTTCATTTAGATAGATTGTTTTATCTTCTGCATTAATTACAGGTTTTTGATTTTCTACTACTGTTACTTTAATTGTTTTTGTTGTTTCATTCTTGTAACTATCTACAGCTTTATATGTAACTTCATAAGTATCGATTACTTTTTCATTGACATCGTTTTTAATTACTTCAATGTCTTTTATTTCTCCTTCTTCTTTATCTGTTGCAGTTACACCTTCTAAAGGTTTAAATTTTGTTCCTTGAGTAATTGTTTTATCTTCCGCATTGATAATTGGAGCTTCATCTTTTATAACTGTTACTTTAATTGTTTTAGTTGTAGTTTGTTTATAGCTATCTGTTGCTTCATATACTACATCATAAGTACCAGGTTTTTCATTATCTACTTTATTTTCTTTTATAACTACTTTGATATTTCCATCTTCTTTGTCTGTTGCAGTTACATCTTTTTCTGGATCAAAGTCTCTATATTGAATTATTTCTTTATCTGTTGCGTTAATTACAGGTTTTTCATTGGCAATAACTGTTACAGTAATTGTTTTTGTTGTAGTTACATTATTTTTATCTGTTACTTTATAAGTAACTTTATATTTACCTGGTGTATTTATATCTACGGTTTCTTTTTCAACAACTATTTTACTTGTTAAGTTACCATCTTCACTATCTGTTGCGGTTACTCCTGCTTTATAGTCAAATTTTGTTCCTTGAACTATTTCTTTATCAGAAGCAACTATTATTGGTGCATTATTTTCTGCTTTTACTTGTAATTTATCAACTTTAACATTTGGAGCACTTGCTAGTGTCCAACCAAATTCATTTGTTGTTCCAGAAATATCAACGGGTACTTTATACCATTTATAACCATTTACTTTTTTTTCTTCTAATATAGGGGCATAAGAATTAGTATAGTGTCCACTAATTTTTGTTGCTTCTATATCTTGTGTATTACTGTTTACCCAGGTATATTGATTTCCTGATGCTGTAACAGTAAATTTACCATAATAACTTGTTACAAAAGTAATAGTATCAGCTGGTACCCATTCTTTTTGATCATACCAGTAATCTGAGGTTACTAAGTAAGATACTGGAACACCATTTTTATCATACGCAGCACTATATACCATAACATAACGATTTTTTAATAGTTTTTGATTTTTCTTTGAAGTTAGTGCAGAGTCATAATAAAAACTTGTTTCTTTTACACTTTTAGCAACCTTTGGTTTCAAAGTAGTATCTTCGACATATAAGTCATATTCATATTCGCTATCTTGGTATTTGGTTACAGAATTTGGAGAAATATAACCATTTTTACCTTTGTTTATCTTTTTAATATATGTTGCAGGAACATATACTGTTTTATTCCAATTATAATCTTTTCCATCAGCTTGTTCATTGTAATTATTATCTAAGTTTAAATCACTTACTAATTCATACCAAGTAGCATCACCATTTACGACATCGCCTTCTTTTTCACCGACGATAACAACAGCATCTTCTGCTTCAGGGAATTTGTATACTTGTTTAGCTGAAGTTTTAGCCGCACTTCTAGCTACTACAGCACCTTGTTTTAAGACACCAAGTTGATAATAATTATAATCTTGTAATCCTTTAGACTTATCTAATGAATAATAATTAGAAGCCATTTTTTCACTCCAGTATGGGTCTGATGCATATTTTACATTCATACCAATACCTTTGTCTCCAAACTGTGGACCAAAGTAGTGCCATTGTGTAACGTCAGCATAACGTTGAGTAATCCAGTGAGAGGCGTAGCCTAAAATACTTTCTGTAAAAGTAGCATACCAATTAGCACTATTTGTTGGACTACTATCAACGGCATTTAATCCAAATCCATTATTTTTATTAATAGATAAGTTACTTGTTCCATTTCCTGTTTCATTTCTACTTAAACTTAGTGATAAAACAGCATTTACACCATGTTTTTCTTGAGCATAATAGAAAAATTGTCCTTTACCATATAGACGTGATGCGCCAGATGATGCAGCATTTCCAAATACTTCTCTATAATAGCCCATATTATTTCTAATATATTCATCTATATTTTGACTAGAATAAGTTGTTCTTGTATGGTTTGATAAGTACATATAGTAGTTATAATATTCATTATTTTTATTTACAGCATTTTTATTAGTATCATTTTTGTAATCTTTTAACATAGTCTTTCTATCTTTATAGAAGAAATGTCCATCATAACTATAATATGTTCCAGGTGATAACATATCTGGTTTAGGTCCAATAGTTCTACCTGATGATCCACTATAACTATCTTGTGGTCTTATTATATAATTATGTCTAATACTTTCATTACTTACAGTATAACTACTTGATGATTTTACCCAGGTAATTGGAACTATTTCATAATTTTCAACAGCAATCCAACCAGTAAAGTTAGCTATTTTTACTTTAGACATAAATATTTGTCTTGATTTAGAATAACCTGTTTCGATAAACGCTCCATCACTTCCACCATATGAAGAAGAATTACTCATATAAGTATAAGCATCACTTGTTTCTTTAGTTTTATAAAAGTTTAATGTTCCTGAATGGGTAGATAAATCAACTAGGGCCATATTAGCATCCAATATAACTGTTTTGCCATTTAATTTATGAAATACAACTAAATCTTCAGCCCCATCATCTCTCATCCACTTTTGAGCATCTTCAAATACGTTAAAACATTTTAAAGCTTTAATCGTTCCATTTGACTTAACTGATGCAACTTCATACTTTCCACATAATGTTCTGTTTTTATAATTAGCTGAGGAATATGCATATGTATCTTTAGGACATAGTAAAAATCCAATTACTAATAACAGTAACAAAAATACTTTTTTACGCATAGTATCCCCTCCTATAGTCTTTCAATTATATTATATAATATTTAGAAAGTACTTTCTGTGAAAAAAAAGAAATTACGACAATTTTTACACTTTTTTACAATTACAAATTTTTTCTTTTATATTCTTATGATTGGGTTGATAAAACATCTAAATTTAGATATAATAATAAAAGCTAGATGATAAGTTTTATACGGAGGTAATTATGGCAAAAAAAGATGTAGAAATAGAAGAAAAAAAGCCTAAGATTAGGATTGTTTTATTAATTTTTTTAATATTAGCATTACTTACAAGTGGATTTCTTATTTATGAAATATTTTTGTTAAGTAGTATTGAAACTCTTATTCGTTATATAGTAATAGGAATATTACTTTTAATTGATTTGATTTTATTTTTCAGAGTACGCAATGCATCACGAAAGAGAAAGAAAAAAAGAAGTAAAAGAATTGGTTTAATTTCCTTTATGATTCTTTATTCTCTTATATGTTTTGCGTTAGGTTTTGTTATTGCTTACGCATATGGACAATTAAGTAGTTTAAATAAAAAATATGTTACATACACGTCTGATTTAGTTGTGATGAGTGATAATGAAGCTGAAGATATTAAAGATATAAAAGATTATACAATTGGTATTTTAAAAGATAAAAAATCACCAGATGGATATATTATTCCACAAGAGATGATTGATGAGAATAAATTACAAGATGATAATGAGATAAAAAAATATGGTGATTATTCCAGTATGTTAGTTGACTTATATGCTGGTGAAGTTGATGCTATATTCATTACAGATAACTATGTTGATATGTTTAGTAATGTAACAGGTTATGAGAATGTTAAAACTGATACAAAAATTATTTTATCTAAAAGTAAGAAGATGAAAAAATCGGATACTTCAGAACAAGAATTAAGTTCTAGTGGTAAATCTCTTACAGAACCATTTACAATGTTACTTATGGGAATTGATTCTACAGATGAAGTTTTAGATAAAAATGCTATTGCGAATGGTGATACGTTAATTCTTATTACATTTAATCCTAAGACTTTAAATGCGACTATGATTTCTATTCCACGTGATAGTTATGTACCTATTGCTTGTTGGAGTGATAAAGCAGAAAATAAAATTACTCATGCTGCTGGATATGGTACTGACTGTATGATGCAAACAATTGAAGATTATTTTGGTGTTAATATTGATTATTATGCAAAGATTAATTTTAAAGGTTTAGTTAAATTAGTTAATGCTGTTGGTGGAGTTGAAGTTAATGTAGATGCTGATCAAACATTATGCACTGACGATTCATCTCGTGGTGGACAAGTATGTATTAAACCTGGATTACAAACTTTAAATGGTGAACAAGCTTTAGTTTATGCTAGAAATAGAAAACAGTTAGCTAATGGTGATTTTGGTAGAGGATTACATCAACAAGAAATTGTTATGGCACTTATTGATAAGATTAAAGATATTGATAAAGTTTCAACATTTACTAAAATTTTAGATACTATTTCTAATAGTATGGATACAAACTTAACTACAAAGCAATTATTATCTTTTTATAATATTGGTAAAGATATCGCGAAAAGAAGTGCTTCTAAAGAGTCATCTAATTTATTAAATATTCAACAATTGTATTTACAAGGTCAAGGTCAAATGATTTATGATGAACGTATGAGAATGGTTTTATATAACTATGTACCTAATTTAAATAGTAAAAAAGATGTTGTTAGAGCTATGGAAGAAAACTTAGGTTTAAAAGAACATAAAGTAATTAAAAAGTTTAGTTTTTCTATTAATGAACCATATGAAAAAGAAGTTATTGGTTATGGTCCATATAAATCAACTGGTACTTATACCCTACTTCCTGACTTTACTGGTGATAGTGAAGCTCAAGCAAGAGCAACTGCAAGTAGTTTAGGGATTAGTGTTACCTTCACGGGTGGTGATGGATACGTTATTGCGCAAGAGTATCCTGCTGGCAAAAGAGTCGACAAAATTCGAGGAAGTGTGACATTAACACTTGGTGGAAATACAGCTAGTGAAGA
>CALVJZ010000067.1 GCA_944332465.1 uncultured Bacilli bacterium
TTTGAGGCAGAGAGTGAAAGTGAAGTTCGTAGTTTTTTAGAGTCGCAAGATTATGAAATTGTATCTATTAAAGTTCGCCCTCCTTATGATATTGAAATTAATGATTATGCTAAGATTAAAGTTAGTGATTTATCATTTTCTTTAACTCAGCTTTCTACTTATATTAAATCTGGTATTCCTCTTGTTGATGCGGTTAGAATTTTGGCAAAACAGGCTACTAAGCCAGCGACTAAAAAAGCTTTTCAAAGATTAGTTTATGAGTTGTTAAAGGGTGAAAATTTATCAACGGCTATGGAAAGACAGAATAAAGTTTTTCCTAAGTTATTGATTAATATGGTTAAAACAGCGGAAATGACGGGTGATTTACCATCTATTTTGGATGATATGGCAGATTATTATACTTCAATGGAGAGAACTCGTAAGCAAATGATTAGTGCTATGACATATCCTTGTGTTGTTTTAACTATAGCTTTTGCGGTTTTGATTTTTATGTTGACTTATTTAGTTCCACAGTTTGCTTCTATGTTTGAAAGTAATGATGCCGAACTTCCTGCTTTAACTTTAGCAATTTTAGGAGCAAGTGATTTTATTAAAGAAAATTGGCTTGTCTTAATTATTGCAATCGTAGGAGTGGTTGGTTTATTTATTTTATCTTATAAAAAGTCAGTAAAATTTAGAACAGCGGTTCAAACTATGCTTATGCATATACCAGTTGTTAAAAGTATTATTATATATAGTGAAGTTGCTAACTTTACAAAGACGTTTGCTTCACTTTTAAATCATGGTGTCTTTATTACAGATAGTATGGAAATTTTATCAAAGATTACAAATAATGAAGTTTATAAGAAGATTATTAATAAAACTTTGCATAATTTAGGAAAAGGTGATTCTATTTCTGAGTCATTCCGTGGTGAATGGGCTTTTCCGGTTGTTGCTTATGAAATGTTAGTTACAGGTGAGTCTACAGGACAGCTTGGACTTATGATGGAAAAAGTAGCAGATCATTTTCAAGCTTTACATAAATCAGTTATTGATCAATTGAAGAGTTTGATGGAACCATTAATGATTTGTTGTTTAGCGGTTGTTGTTGGTATTATTTTATTATCTATCGTACAACCAATGTTTGGTATTTATGAACAAGTTCAGTAAAGGAGGATAATAATGGAATGTTTATATTTTATTCTCTTTTTTGTTTTAGGATGCATCTTAGGTGGCTTTTATTCTGCTTTAGGTAATAGATTGGGTAGTGAAGATTATCATTTTTTACCATATAGATGTAATGTGTGTGGAGAAAAACTTAGTTTTTTAGAGAGTATTCCGCTTTTATCATATTTATTTTTAAAAGGAAAGTGTCGACATTGTCATAAAAAAATTGATGTAATGGAACCTTTAATGGAGTTTTTTACTGGTATATTATTTACTGTTAGTTATTATAGTTTTGGTTTTTCTTATGAATTATTAATTGCTTTAGGTATTATTTCATTACTTATTATTGTTACTGTAAGTGATTTAAATTATTTAATTATACCTGATGAAGTTTTAGTATTTTTTGTACTATACTTTATAATTGTTCAGTTTTTAGCAGGTGGCATAATTAATGCTTTTACTCATATTTTGACAGGTGTTTTCTTATTTATTTTGATGTATATAATTATGTGGCTCGGTAGTAAAGCGCTAAAGAAAGAAAGTCTTGGTGGAGGAGATGTCAAGATGATGTTTTTATTCGGTCTTGTTTTAGATCCTTTACTTGGTACAATATCAATTTTTTTAGGTAGTGTTTTTGCTTTACCAATGTCTTTATTTTTACTATATAAAAATCATGAGAAAGTTATTCCATTCGGACCATTTTTACTTTTGGCATTAACATTTATTTATTTTACAAAGTTGACGCCTGATATGTTTATTTCATGGCTTGGTCTTTAATGCAAAAAAGACTTTCTTTTTTTTTAATTTTATTGTAAATTACTAGTAGGTGAGGTTTATGAAAACTAGAACAATTCTTCCAGCAGATACTTATGTAGTTATTAATAAGACTGTTATTGATGACAGTGATAGAAAACTTGTTAGTATGTTATATCAACCTATTATAGGGTATAGTGCTGTTTCATTATATTTCACATTATTAGATGATTTAGATAAGTCAGAAGTAATGAGTGGTGATTTATCTCATCATCATTTAATGTCTTTAATGCAGCTAAAGTTAGATGATATTGTTATGGCAAGAGAAAAATTGGAAGCATGTGGTCTTTTAAAGACTTATTATAAAGAGGGTAGCGTTAATCAATACGTTTATTTAATTTATTCTCCTATGTCTGCTCATGAGTTTTTTAATCATCCAATTTTAAATGTTGTTTTATATAATAATTTAGGAAAACAAGAATATGATAGAATTGTTAATTATTTTAAATTGCCTCGCATTAACTTAAAAGATTATGAAGATATAACGTCTAGTTTTGATGAGGTTTTTACTTCTTGTAGGGGAAACTTTTTCTGTGTTGATGAAGAGATCAAAAAGAAAGAAAAGAATCCTTTAAAAATTAGTTCTAATATAGATTTTGATATGTTAATTTCTAGTATTCCTAATAGTATGGTTAATGATAAGTGTTTTTCTAAGGAAAATAGAGAATTAATTGATACTTTAAGTTTTACTTATCAACTTGATACTTTAGCAATGCAAGGACTTGTTAGGGATAGTTTAAATGAAAAGGGTATGATTGATAAAAACTTACTTCGTAAAAGTTGTAGAGAATATTATCAATTTGAACATCAAGGAGAACTTCCAACAGTTATTTATCGTAAGCAACCAGAGTATTTGAAAAAACCATTAGGGGACCAATCAAAATGGGCAAAAATGGTATATACATTTGAAAATTTGACACCATATCAGTTTTTAAAAGCTAAGTATAAAGGGGCAGAACCTACTGATAGAGATAAAAGACTTATTGAAAACTTATTACTTGATCAAAAGTTAAATCCAGGTGTTGTTAATGTTTTGATAGCATATGTTTTAAAGATTAATCATGAACAATTGAAGAAAAGTTATGTTGAAACTATTGCTGGACAATGGAAAAGACTTAATATTGAAACAGTTGAAGATGCGATGAAAGTATGTGAAAAAGAACATAAGAAAATGAAGGGGTTATTAAATAAGAATAAGTCTAAAGTAACAAAAGAGGTAAAAGAAGCTAAACTTCCAGCTTGGTTTGATAAAGAGTTAGATAATGCAGAAACGACACCAGAAGAAGAGGAAGAGTTAAATAAAATACTTAAAGAGTTAGTCTAGAATTTGCAATTTTTAATTATTTATGATATACTTTGTAGGTCGCTATAGAAATGTCAATTTACAGTAGCGTATGGTTAACAGCTTGAACTTTACTAATGATTTGTGTTATCATTGTAGAGTAAGATTTTGCATAAAATATAGAGAGTTTGAAAAGGATGTTATTATGAATCAATATACAGATACAGAATTTGAAGCAATTATAAGTCCTATTCTTGATATTGATGAGTTCCGTCAATTAAAATTTATTACTCATCATGGTATTACAAGATATGATCATTGTATGAGAGTTGCTTATATGTCTTATGTAGTTAGTAAAGCGTTAAGATTAAATTATAAAGAAGTGACTGAAGCAGCACTTTTACATGATTTCTTTACTGATGAAGTGGATCAAGATAATTCAATGGATAGACTTAGAAATCATCCAGATTACGCAGTGAAAAATGCTTCTAAGTACTTTGAACTTAGTGATATGCAAGTGGATATTATAAAAACACATATGTTTCCAGTTACTTTTACGCCACCTAAGTATATCGAAAGTTGGATTGTGGACTTGATAGACGATTTAGCTGCTTTATATGAAAGAGGATATGCTTTTCATAGAGAAGCACGTACAGCTATGTTTTTGTTTATGTTTTTAGTTGTTAATTTTGTAAAGATGAGATAAATCCTAGGATTTATCCTTTTTTATAATATTTATTTATGGTATAATTTAGCAAGAAAGAAGTGATAGTATGAGAAAAACATTTATATTTGGACATAAGAAGCCAGATTCAGATTCAGTAATGTCAGCAATAGGACTTTCTTATTTAAAAAATAAGTTAGGTGATAATACAGAACCTAGAATATTAGGTAATATTAATAAAGAAACTAAGTATGCTTTAGATTATTTTAAATTAAAAGAACCAGAATATTTAAATGATGTTAAATTACAAATAAAAGATGTAAATTATCATAAAGGTTTTTTTATTCAAGATAATGATTCTATATTTAATGGATACCAAATGTTACTTAGAGAGGGTTTAACAGGTATACCTGTTGTTCATAATGATAATGACTTTTTAGGTCTTTTAACGATTAAAGATTTATCACATATTGTTGTTAATGATCATTTTGAAGATTTATGTACTTCTTATGATAATATTTTAGATGTTTTAAAGGCTAGTGAAATATTAAAGTTCGATGATGAAATTTGTGGCAAAATTTTAGTAGCATCATATCGTAGTACAACATTTATTAATAATGTTCATTTAGATAATTCTAATATATTAATTGTAGGAGATCGTCATAGTGTTATTGAGTATGCAGTAGAGTCTGGTGTTAAACTTGTTATTTTATCAGGAGACTCTGAAATTAAGGATAAACATATTGAAATAGCAAGACGTAATAAAGTTAATATTATTCGTACGGAGTATGATTCTTATCATATTACAAGACTTTTACCTCTTGCAAGTTATATAAGAACAATGATACGTA
The DNA here is from genome assembly GCA_944332465.1 of uncultured Bacilli bacterium. Taxonomy (GTDB): domain Bacteria; phylum Bacillota_I; class Bacilli_A; order RF39; family UBA660; genus Faecimonas. Next base: position 4,757 of record CALVJZ010000067.1, read on the forward strand.
GTTATAATCCGATTAAATTTGAAGAAAATGAATATGTTGATACAGTATTAGATATTAATAATAAGTTAAAGCATACTAATTATCCAATTGTTGATAAACAAAATAAGTGTTTAGGTTTACTTAAAATTATTGATTTAAATGATAAAAAACCTAAAAATGTTATTTTGGTTGATCATAATGAAAAGTTGCAAAGTGCCGATGGTTTAGATGAAGCAAATATTAGAGAAATAATTGATCATCATAATTTAGGTAGTGTTACTACTAGTGCACCAGTTAATTTCCGTAATATGGCAGTAGGTTCTACTTGTACAATTGTTTATACATTGTATCAAGAAAAAGATATTGTGATTCCTAAAAATATTGCAGGAGCATTATTATCTGGTATTTTATCAGATACATTAATTTTAAAGAGTCCTACCGCAACAGATATAGATAGAGAAGCAGTTAGAGAACTTTCTCGTATTGCAGAAGTTGATTATCAAGAATATGGTATGAATATGTTAAAGGCTGGTACTTCTTTAGATGGAATGACACATGAAGATGTATTATATAATGACTTTAAGTTATATACTGTTAATGAAAAAACATTTGGAATTGGTCAATTCTTTACGATGAATTTTGATGAGATGAAAAAAGATTTAGAGGGATATATACAAACACTTAATGAAATTAGTGAAGCTAATAATTATGATTTCTTAGCTTTATATGTTACTGATATTATTCAAAATGGTAGTTATGTAATTTATAATACTAAAGGACAAGAAGTTATAGAAATGATGTATGATAAGAATGACATTGTTGAAGGTTATTTTGTAAGTGATTGTGTATCACGTAAAAAACATGTTGTGCCACTTGTAATGGATGTTTTTGAAAATTAATAAAGGAGAGGCTTATGAGTTTTGTTGAGGTATTTATTTTAGGTTTTATTCAAGGGGTTGCGGAGTTTTTACCAATTTCTTCTTCTGCACATTTAATTATTTTTAGAGATTTATTTGGAATTGGTGCAGGAATGGGACAAAATATGGAGTTAACTTTTGATATTGCGCTTCATTTTGGAACATTGCTTGCGATAGGAGTTTTCTTTTTTAAAGATTTTATTAAAATGATATCTAAAGGTTTTACTAAAGGAGTAAAAGATGCTGAAGGTAAAATATTATGGTATTTAGTAGCAGCAACGATTCCAGCAGCAATTGTAGGTGTTTTATTTGAAGATGCAATTGAGGATGTTATTCGTTCTAATTATATAGTTATTGCGATAGCTTTAGCTGTTATGGGTAT
>CALVJZ010000068.1 GCA_944332465.1 uncultured Bacilli bacterium
TTGCACCAGTAGGACCTGTAATACTTAGTCCTGTTGGACCAGTCGGACCTTGAGGCAATACTAAATTCAAGATATAGTTTGGACTAGTGCCTGTTATTGTTGCTGAAGCAGTTTGCCCCGTAGTAACTGTACCTATTGATAAGTTAGGGCTAAGACCAGTAGGACCTGTAACACCAGTTGCACCAGTTGCACCTGTTGGACCTGTTGCACCCGTTGGTCCAGTAGGTCCAGGAACAATAGGCGTATCTACCCAACTAGAAGTAGTACTATCCCAGGCATATAAATCTCCACCTACAATATAATTATCACCACTTCTTCCTGTCGGATTAGCAGCAATAAAACTTGCATAGTCTGGATAATATCCTAGTGTTGTAATACCACTCCCTGCAGGACCGGTTGGCCCGGTAGGACCCGTTGGACCAGTGATTCCTATCGTAGAACCAGTAGGACCTGTTGGAAATAAACAAAACACTACTTTAGGACGACGTGGTCTTTTTTCACAATCATCATTACAATTCCAATCTGAAAACATAGAACCTCCTTTCAATATAGAATATGTAAACAAAATAAAAAAAGAGATAATAATTTACCTAGCTACATAGAATAAAATGAGGTGAATGATGAAAACATATACTGTAAAAAAAGGAGATACTTTGTATGGCATAAGTAAAATGTTTAATACGACTGTAGATGAACTAAAAAAATTAAATAATCTAAACACAAATACTCTTTCAATTGGACAACAACTAGTAATACCAAGTAATGAAAATGAAATAACTTATATTGTAAAAGTAGGTGATACATTATATAGTATCGCTAGAAAATATAATGTAACTATAGATGAGTTAATAAACTTAAATAATCTTTCAACAACTAATCTTTATCCAGGACAACAACTTTTAATAAAAAGCAATAATAATGAAATAGAATACCTAGTAAAAGGTGGAGATAATCTTTATAGTATTGCTAAAAGATATAATACAACAGTAGAAGCTATTAAAGAAAAAAACAATTTAACAACTAATCTCTTATCAATTGGTCAAATACTAATAATACCTCTAACAGAAGAACTACCTACTTATAAAGAATACGAAGTAAAAAGAGGGGATAGTCTCTATAATATAGCAAAATTGTTTAATACGACAGTAGAGTCAATTATGAACTACAACAACCTACCAACGACAATTCTTACTGTCGGTCAAATCTTAAAAATACCTCTAACAAATGAAAATCAAAATGTTTTGGGTAAATCTTGTTATGGTACAGGATATGTTGAAACCAAGTATGAAACATATACCGTAAAAAGAGGCGATAACTTATATGATATTGCCAGAAAATATAATACGACAGTTTCTAATTTAATGGAATTAAATAACTTAACTTCCACAAATCTTCAAATTGGACAAATATTGAAAGTGAGGGAAATATGAATTTTATAAGTTTAGAAGAGTTTAAAAAAACAGAAGACTACAATAATTTTATTAAAGAAAATCCCACAACAGGTAAATTAAAAGTAGAAGTCTTTACTGCTTATCAAGCAATTCCTATACCTGATACTGAAATTATTATTACTAAAGATATTGGTAATAAAAAAGTTTTGTTTTATAGAGGTTTCACTAATTCTAGTGGTATGATTGAAAATATTATTCTTCCTTCAAAAGAAGAAAATATTAATTATAAACCAGGTGATACTGCCGCATTCACAGAATATGACTTAACCGCTATTCATGAAGGCTTTGAAAGAATAAAAAAATATGATATTGCCATATTTGGAAACTTAGGAATTATCCAATATGTAAAAATGATTCCTGATAGTTTGGAGGAAGTATAAATGAATGTTAGATTACCAATTGTGTCCAGTGAAATAGTTGTTCATCTTGGTGCTCCAAGTGAAGCTGCTAAAAATGTAACTGTCACATTTCCTGAATATATAAAAAATGTTGCCTCTAACGAAATATATCCATCATGGCCTAAAGAAGCTATAAAAGCTAATATCCTTGCCCAAATATCTTTTGCCCTAAATAGAATATATAATGAGTGGTATCCTTCTCAAGGCTACAACTTTGATATAACATCTCTTCCTACTTATGATCAAACATTCAAAGAAAATTCTCAGTTTTTTGAAAATATAGCAGAAATTACGGACGAAATATTTAATGACTATATCGTAAAAGAAGACCAAGTACAACCATTATTTGCTACTTACTGTGATGGTATAAACACAACTTGCGAAGGCTTATCTCAATGGGGTAGCGTAGAGCAAGCAAAGACAGGTAAGAATTATTTAGATATTTTAAAAAATTACTACGGTAATATCAAAATTGTTGAAAATGCTCCTGTAAAACCAAATATAAAAACCTATCCTGGATATCCACTACGATTAGGTTCTGCAGGAAACTCAATAAGAGAAATAAAAGTTCAATTAAATAGAATAAGTAATAATTATCCTGCTATTCCTAAACTACAAGAAGAAACTATCTTTTTTACACCAGATTTAGAAGAAAGTATTCGTATCTTTCAAAAAATATTTGACCTACCTTTAACTGGAGAAGTAGATAAAGCTACATGGTATGAAATTAAATACTTATATAACGCTGTTAAAAAAGTTGCTGACTTATCTAGTGAAGGTATAAAAATAGAAGAAGTAACTTTTCCATATGGTGAAACCTTAGAGTTAAATGATAAAGGACCCTATATTAGAGCTCTTAATTATCTCCTAAACTTTCTTTCCTATTTTACTCCTGAAATACCTAAATTAAATCTAGAAGGTGAAACATTTACAGAAAATACTAAAGAAATGGTTTTAGCTTTCCAAAAACTAAAAGGAATAGAAGAAACTGGTATTGTAAACAATATAACTTGGAATACTCTAGTTGATACCTATAATGAAACAAAAGAAAATATACCTAACGAATATTTATATTACGAAGATAAACTATATCCAGGAATTTTTCTATCTAAGGGAATGGAAGGTGACGATGTCTTAAACTTACAAAAATTTTTATATACAATATGTGAAAAAACTCATGCTATTCCTGGAGTTATTGTTAATGGTGTATTTGATGATCTAACAGAACAATCAATACTTTCTATTCAAAAACGCTATAACTTACCAGAAAACGGAGTTGTAGGTCCCTCAACTTGGTATAAAATAATAAATTGGACAGAAGAATTAACGAAAATATAAATAATTTATGCTATAATAACTATGACGTAGTATAGAATAGGTAGGATTATGGAAACAGAAAAACTAAAAAAAGAAATTACTAAATATTTAAAAAAGACTAAAGAACAAAAGATAATAGAATTAATAATTACTAATTATAATAATTCTAACTTTTATATCGCCTTATTATATAATACAAAAATCTCAAAATTAAAAGTATTATACCTTCCACTTGATATAATAGATAGTATAAAAATAAAAGACTATTGTTGTTATCAATTTATGGAAATAAGACCTATGAGTTTTGCTTTAAAACAAATAAAAGATTCTCTAAAAAATTATAAAGAAAAAGACTCTAGAGATTTTAGAAATAAAAATATGCCTATTATGGATATAGAACTTAATATTTATATGGATAAAGAAAAATATGATTTTCATATGACCAGATATCTTCCTAAAAAACTAAACTTTTTATTTGAAACAATTTCTTTACTTTTTGAACATATACCAAATATATTAAATGAATTAGGTAATGAAATATTATCTTTATCTATGAATCAAACTGAAGAAATTAATTATCAACTATGTCTAGAATGTCTTGAAGAAAAAGATTTAGATAATTATTTTAAATTAAAACTTCCATGTAGTAATTTAACAAATCTTGAAAAAATAAATAATAAATATTACGCTATTATAGAAGATAATTTAGTAATAGTTGAGTATCTTAGTAATCATTTTACTATTTATACTAGTAATCCAGCTATAACTAATAGTAATTATACTTATCAAGTCTTAAAGACAATTTTAAGTACTAAAAGATATCCTTTTACTAAAATTAAAACAATGGAAAAAGAAACAACCCATCACTATTTATGTTTTAAAAATAAAAAAGGTAAAATAATGATCATAAAAAATAATAAAATAAAGTCTCTTCCCAAAACTAAAATAGAGGTAGTAGAAGATATAAATAATTTATTTAAGAAGTCATGATTACATGACTTTAATTTTTATATATTATTAGCACTCTTACTTGACAACTGCTAAAGAGAATGCTATAACTAAATTGTATAGGAAAAGGAGATGTTAAAATGAGAAAGAAAGCATTTAAATCAGAATCAAAAAGATTACTTGATTTAATGATTAATTCTATTTATACAAATAAAGATATATTTTTAAGGGAGTTAATATCTAATGCTAGTGATGCTATCGATAAACTATATTATCGTTCGCTAACAGATAAAAAAGTAAAAGTTAAAAAAGATAAATTAGAAATTAATATTACTTATGATAAGGATAGTAGAACATTAACTATTGAAGATAATGGTATTGGAATGACTGAAGAAGAATTAGATAAAAATCTAGGTACTATTGCTGAAAGTGGTTCTCTAAACTTTAAAGAAAATATGACTAAGCAAGATAAAATCGATATCATTGGACAATTTGGTGTAGGATTTTATTCAGCATTTATGGTAAGCGATTGTATAGAAGTAGAAACAAAATCACCTAATAGTGAAAAAGGATATAAATGGATTTCTACTGGTGCCGAAGGATATACTATTGAAGAATGTGATAAAAAAGAAAATGGTACTAAAATATCATTACATATTAAACCAGATACAGAAGATGAAAACTATAGTGAATACTTAGAAGAATATAAATTAAAAGAATTAATAAAAAAATATTCAGACTACATTCGTTATCCCATTAAAATGGCTGTAACTAATCATGTTTTAAAAGATGAAGAAAAACATGAATATGAAGATAAAATTGAAATAGAAACAATTAACAGTATGATTCCACTATGGAAGAAAAATAAAAAAGATGTAAGTGAAGAAGATTATGATAACTTCTATATGGATAAATTTAATGATTTTGATAAACCATTAAAAGTAATACCAACTTCTGTAGAAGGAATGTGTACTTATCATGGACTATTATTTATTCCAAGTCATGCTCCATATGATTATTACACTAAAGACTATGAAAAAGGATTAAGTCTATATGCTAGTGGTGTTCTAATTATGGAAAAATGTGAAGACTTATTACCAGATTATTTTAGTTTTGTAAAAGGTGTTGTTGATACTGAAGATTTATCATTAAATATATCTAGAGAGATACTTCAAAAATCAAAAAGTCTTGCTTTAATAGCTAAAAACATTGAATCTAAAATTAGAAAAGAATTAGAAACTATGTTAAAAGAAGATCGTGAAAAATATGAAGAGTTCTTTAAAACATTTGGCGTTCAATTAAAATATGGAATCTATAATAACTTTGGACAAGATAAAGATAAATTACAAGATTTAATTATGTTCCACTCATCAAAGAAAGATAAATTAATTACTTTAAAAGAATATGTTGAACAAATGCCAGAAGGACAAGAAAAAATATATTACGCATCAGGTGCATCTATTGCAAAAATTGATTCTCTTCCACAAGTAGAACAAGTAAAAGAAAAAGATTATGATATCTTATATTTAACAGATTATGTTGATGAATTTGCTATCACTGCAATTGGGGAATATGAAGGTAAAAAATTTGCTAATGTTGAAAGTGGAAACTTAGATTTAGAAACAGAAGAAGAAAAAGAAGAAGCAAAGAAAGTAAATGAAGAAAATGAAGACTTGCTAAAAGCTATGCAAGAAGAAATTAAAGACGTAAAAGAAGTAAGATTTACTAATAAATTAAAAACTCATCCAGTTTGCTTAACTAGTGAAGGGGATGTATCTATTGAAATGCAAAAAGTATTTGATGCTATGCCAAATGATATGGGAATTAAAGC
>CALVJZ010000069.1 GCA_944332465.1 uncultured Bacilli bacterium
GTACAACCTCTAGAGTGCTACAACCATTTAATTCAAACTAGTGATTTCGCAACTGAAGTAGAACTTGCTGCTCATATAGAAAAAATAGTTAGAGTAACTGAAGAAGCGGGAAAAATAATAGTCGCAACAGGAGATGTTCACCATCTAAAAAGAGATGATAAAATATATCGTGAAATTATTGTTAATCAAAAAGTACCAGGTGGAGGACGTCATCCTTTAGCAAGATCAAATATTACGGAAATACCTTCAAACCATTTTAGAACAACAGATGAAATGTTAGAAGATTTTAAATTTTTAGGGGAAGAGACTGCTTATAAAATAGTCGTTGAAAACACTAATAAAATAGCTGATATGGTAGAGATTATTGAAGTAATAATTGATACAGGAGGTATACCTTTTTCACCACGTGTAAAAAGTGATGATGGAAAAAGCTATCTAGATTGTCCTAGAGTAGTTACGGACTTAGTTTATGATAAAGCTAAAGAATGGTATGGAGACCCATTACCATATTCCATAGAAGAACGTATTTCAACAGAATTATACGGAGATATTGTTTTTAAAACTATTAAAGAGCAATTAGAAAAAGAAAACTTAGATGAAAAAACATTTGAAATAGAAGTTCATAAAAGATTACACGATGAAATATTAAAGGGTGTAGAAAGTATAAAGAATTTAATTAGAAATCACATCAAAGAAGAAAGTGAAGAAGAAGTAACAGAAGAAGAATTAGAAAAAAAATTAGATAAATCATTAGGTGGAGTTATTGGTGGAGGATTTGATCCTATCTACCTAATTGCTCAACGTCTTGTAAAACACTCAAATGATGAAGGATATCTAGTTGGTTCACGTGGATCCGTAGGCTCAAGTTTCGTTGCCACCTTAATGGGAATAACAGAAGTAAATCCCCTAGCTGCCCACTATCGTTGTAGTAAATGTAAATTAAGTATTTTTAATGATGAGGCTGGTGCTCCTCTTGGAGCAGCTTATTCGTCAGGATTTGACCTACCAGATAAAGAATGTCCAAACTGTCATATTCCTATGATTAAAGATGGACAAGATATGCCATTTGCTACATTCTTAGGATTTAATGCAGATAAAGTTCCTGATATTGATTTGAACTTCTCAGATTTAAATCAAGCTAGTGCTCACGCATATACAAAAGTATTATTTGGGGAAAATAATGTCTTTAGAGCAGGAACAATAGGTACTGTTGCTGATAAAACGGCCTTTGGATTTGTTAAAGGATATTGTGAAGAAAAAGGATTAGGCGATATGAGAACTGCTGAAGTAGAACGACTTGCCATGGGCTGTACGGGTGTCAAAAGAACAACTGGACAGCATCCTGGAGGAATTGTCGTAATACCAGACTATATGGATGTTTATGACTTTACACCATATCAATATCCTGCGGATGATATTACAGCGGAGTGGAGAACAACACACTTTGACTATCATGCTATCGACCAAGATGTCTTAAAGCTTGATATTCTAGGTCATTCTGATCCTACCCAACTTCGTCTAATTCAATTACAATCAGGAACAGATATTATGAAAGTACCTCTAGATGATAAAGAGACTATGAGTATTTTTACCTCAACTAAAGCTCTAGGTGTAACAACAGAACAAATTATGTGTAATACAGGTACCCTTGGTATTCCTGAATTTGGAACACCATTTACGATTAAATTAGTAGAAGATACTAAGCCAAAGAGTTTTGCCGAACTTGTTAAAATATCTGGACTATCTCATGGTACTGATGTATGGTTAGGAAACGCACAAGAATTAATTGCCAATAACGTCGTACCATTTAAAGATGTAATTGGATGTCGTGATGATATTATGGTTAACTTAATGTATTATGGACTAGAACCAATTAAAGCATTTAAAATTATGGAGTTTGTTCGTAAAGGAAAAGCATCAAAAGATCCAGAAACTTGGAAACAACATAAAAAGACTATGGAAGATGCTAATATTCCACAATGGTTTATTGATTCTTGTCAAAAAATTAAGTACATGTTCCCTAAAGCTCACGCTGCAGCTTATGTTATTAGTGCTTTCCGTATTGCTTGGTATAAAGTTCATATGCCAGTATACTTTTATTCTTCATGGTATTCCTCTAAAGCAACAGATGTAGATTTAGATGCTATGATTAAGGGATATGATGCCATTAAAACACGAATTGAAGATATTCAAGTAAAAGGTTATGAGGCAACAAATAAAGAAAATGGGCAAGCTGAAAGTCTAAAGGTTGCACTAGAAGCAACAGCCCGTGGAATTAAATTCTTAAATGTAGATTTGTATAAAAGTGATGCTACAGTCTGGGTAGCTAAAAATGATACCGAAATATATCCACCATTTAATGCTATTGATGGACTTGGAGATACTGTTGCTAAAGCAATAGTTGCTGAACGTGAAAAACAACCATTTATAAGTATTGAAGATGTTCAAAAACGTGGAAAAGTATCAAAAACTTTGATTGATAAAATGCAAGAAATGGGTATTTTAAAAGATTTACCAGACTCAAATCAACTATCATTATTTTAATAAGAGGATATCTTCGATTCGCAAAGTAGATAAAACTCAATAGATTTGATATAGAGAAGCTCTAATTTATTAATAAGATGATTAAAAAAATGAAAAACATAAAAAATGTAAAATAATACATTTTGTGTTGATTTTATTACATAAAATGTTATAAAATAACAATAGGGAAAAAAATTAGTTCTCTGTTGTGTTGTGTAGATTTTATTTGACATTTTTCAATAAGGTGTTATAATATATAGCACTTATTGAACTGAAGTATTTATTTTATAAATCTTCACAAAATAAAAAGAGATGTATCTATTTACCTCGTAGATACTTCTCTGCTCAATCTATTTGTTTAGCTCTGAAAAGTACCTTTCATTCGATGAGAGGTACTTTTCATTTAGTTGTTCTTTTCTTTTATCACAAGGATTGATAACAAGATTATAAATCCCATTATTATGGCTTGTTCCAAATTGGAATGTCCTCCTAGTTGTGGTTTGAATTGAACATCACCTCCGTTCTTTTTAATATTTTTTTGTTTTTTAATATATTAAATTGAACAGAGGAAAGTACCTACCTAGATACATCTCTAAATATGATTTTATAATAAAAAAGAAGAATGCACAAGTAGAAAGAGAAAATTAAGTCGAAATTTTTTTCGATAATATAACATAGTATAATTGATTCGTATAAAAAGAGATTTTTCATGATTTTTATAAACTGAATTTTTATTTGTCAAGAGTTTTTTCTACTTTGCGAATCGCAAGAGGATATGTCAGTGATTGACAAAATCCTTTTTTTTTGGTATAATCTGTATCGACTTTAGGGGGTAGTATAATACATGACTAAATTTGAGGTGTTTAAGGAAAATGTTCAAAAATTATTTTCCAAAGCCCGTTATACAGTAATGCCACTTGGACTTGCGGCAGTTATTAGTTTATCAGGTTGTCAAGCTGCTAAACAACAAGAGGAAACATCACCATTTGATAATATTTTTATGACTACATATAGTCAGGAGTCCCATCAATTAATCTGGGATGGTATTTCTGATCAAGAATATCAAGATAAACCTTTAGAAACTATAGTAGCAGTTCAAGAAGAACAAGAAGGGGATAAAAAAGTATTATATATTGTTGATACTTTTGGACAAGGATATTTAGCTGGTCAAAGTGCTAGTTCTAAACAAGAAGCAATGGATAGTAATCCTGACTATAAGGATGATGAAAACTTTTTAAAGGGTTTTGATATCGGTAAACAAGATAAGTATTTAGATATAGCAAGTGCTGAATGTCGACAATATATTGCGATAACCACATCAACTGATAAACATAGTGAAGAAATGTTTTATCCACTAGATACATTATCTGTAGTCTCTTATGATGGATTAAATGCAGTTGTAGAAAATTATAATGAGGAAGCTGTAAATAATGGAGATTACAAAGATTTATTAGGACAAGACATTACTCCATATATAGGACAAGAATATCAAGTATCATCATTCCATGACTTTGCTATTAAACATACAGATCAAATAGAAGATTCTATTTATGTAAGACCAAACAATTATAAATTAATACCACAAATATCAACATCTGAATTTACAGATATTAATGTTTTTGCTCAAACAAAAACTAAATAGTAAAAAGAATAATTAGGGGGAATTTTTATGGAAAAATTTAAAGATTTTTATCAAATCTTAGGAATAGAGTCTAACGCCACAGAAAAAGATATAAAAAAGGCAAGACAACGTTTAGCAAGACTTTACCACTGTGATGCTCATCCAGAATGGAGTGAAGAAGAAAAAAGACGTGGTACTGAAAAAATGGCTGAAATAAATGGAATATGTGATGTTTTGTTAAATTCAGAGAAAAGAGAATCTTATGACAGGATGTATCAAAGAGAAAAAGAAAGAAGAGAAGCTAAAGAAGCACAAGCTACTGCCGGATCAGCAAGTACACCAACTAGTCCTTTTACAAAAGAAGACTTAGAGTTCTGGGAACAATTAAATAGAGAAACAGCTAGACGTCGTGCCGAAGAAAAACGTGCTGAAGCAGAAAGACGCGCTGAAGCAGAAAGAAGACGCCAAGCAGCTTATTACCGTCGTGAAATGGAAGCAAGAGCAAGAAGAACAACTGCCAAAAGAGTTGTTGTTTCGGCCTTATTATTTGTTGTTCTTGGTGTAACTAAACCCTGGGAAATGTTTATTCCAGAAACACCAAGTAATCCTGACGTAGAAAGCTCTGAATTAACAGGTTTAGTTGATGACTATGCTGAAGAACAACAATTAACAATTAATCGTTACTATACAATTGAATCAGGAGACTGGCTTTCTGTAATGGCAGAGCGTGCAAACTGTACTCAGGAAGAAATTAAAAATTTAAATAATATGGGTAATACAAGTGTTATTGCTGGAAATGATATTATTCTGCCATATCATATTAATAATGATGAAATAAGTGAATATACAACACAAATACCTTACAACTATGAAAAACTAGAAGACATCGCCAAAGCTTATCAAACAGATGTAGAATCACTACGTCAATTAAATCCTGAAAACATTGCCAAAGTAGATGAAGGTAGTTATGCATTTATTGGTGATACCATAAATGTACCAACCTTTAAAGACTATCAGTATGGGACACAAAAAACAAAGTAAAAGCTAGAAAACTTTTACTTTTTTTATTATAATTAACATGAAGAGGGATATTATGAATAAATACACAATTCTTATAAATAAACAAAATAAAATAAAAACTTCTTATTTAAAAAATTATAAACTGGTATCTACTAAAAACTATGAACAAGAAGAATGTCTTCTTGAAGAAGAAACATTTAAAGCTTATCTTAAATTAAAAAAGTATTTAGAAAAACAAAATATAGAAATTGCTTTAGATAGTGGATATCGAACTCTTGAGTACCAACAAGAATTATATGAAAGATTTAAGCAAGAACTAAACCAAGAAGATGTAAGTTATCGTGTTGCCTTACCTGGTACAAGTGAACATCATACAGGACTTGCTTTAGATATTATTCTAAAAATAAATGGTAAATATCTTGAAGATGATGAAGATATTAAAGAATATTTAAATATTTTCCAAAAAATAGAAGCTAGTCTTTCTAAATTTGGTTTCATCTTAAGATATCCGAAAGGAAAAGAAGAAATTACCAAATATCAATATGAACCATGGCATTTTCGTTATGTAGGATTAATACCTGCTAAAATAATGTCTGAAAATAATTGGACCCTAGAAGAATATTTCGAAAATTTATCGGGAGTTTTATATGTAAATAAGCCAAAAGGAATAACTTCTTTTGATGTAGTAAATAAAATAAGTAGTATCTTTGGTATTAAAAAAGTAGGACATACAGGTACTCTTGATCCT
>CALVJZ010000070.1 GCA_944332465.1 uncultured Bacilli bacterium
GATCATAGATTTTCTGAAAATTCCTCAGATTATTGTTCAAGTTCTAAAGGGTGTAATATTTGGGGAAATAATTCTACGATGTTAGATAAAGATGGTAATTATATTTCTTCTATTTCTAATACAAGTGATGGTGTAAAACTAAATTTACCAGTAAGTGCAGCAACACTTAATGAGTATTTAAATGGTGAGTGGTATAATCAGTTATCTTTAGAAGTAAAAAACTTGATTATTGACCACGATTGGAATGTAGGATTTGTATCAGAAAATGAAGAGAATCTTGCAACTACTGTAGAGGAAGAAGCTTTATATAAATGGCGAGGAAAGGTAGCTCTCATTGGTGTTAGTGATTTTATTAATTCTGGTTCAAGTTTATTATGTCAAAGTGTTTATTCATATCAAAATAGTAGACTTTGTTTATCTAATAATGATGGTCACAGTTATCTCGATAGTTTTCTCCGTTATGCTTTGTTAAATCCTGTAAGCACTACGCATGAAAATTATGACGATGATCATAATGTTGTTTGGATGGCTTGGGATGGACTTTTTGTTAGAAAAACGGGTGATAATGGATTTAATGGATATACTTATAGTTCTTATCCAACATTTTATATAAAACCCAATATTGTATTGGCTAGATTAGGTACTGTTGACAGTCCATTTGAAGTTCAGGGGTATATTGAAGATTCAGATGAGAGCTCTATTCCTTCTGATACTATAGAAGTTCCTTCTACTTCAAAAAATCTTCCTATTATTATTGTTGTTTCTGGTATTTGTTGTATAATTTTGGGACTTATTATAGGATTTTATGTTTTTAAAAAGAAAAAAGTTAAAGAAAAGGTTGAGAATTAGTTCTCAACCTTTTTTGCGATATATTCTTCAAGAGTTAAATTGTTATCTTTTATTTCTTTAGCAACTTTTTTACCTACATAACGATAATGCCATGATTCATATTGGTAACCAGTAATATCTACTTTGTCTTTTGGAAATCTTAGTATAAATCCATATTTATAAGCATTTTCTTGCATCCAAGTAAATTCTTCTGTTTCTTCAAATGAAGTATATGGTAAATCTAGATTATAAACATCAACTGCAAGTCCAGTTTGATGTTCTGAATATCCTGGTCTTGCTGAATATTTGTCGGCTGCTTCTTTTCCGTCTTGAGCAACATAGTTATTATATAAATTAACTTGATAGTCATAACTTCTATAGCTTGACATTGCAATAACATTCATACCATCTTTTTTAGCGTTTTCTGATAATGTTTCAAATGCTTCTTTTGCTTCTTTTACAAGTTGCATACCACTTCTTGCATATGTTGTTGAAATATTTTCAAGGTTACTTGGTACATAGTCTTCTGTTAGATAATTATATTTATTTACAAGTAATAAATTTGTATTTAAATTATCAGCTGGTTTTGTATTAGTATAGTAAGGATTATCTAGTCCTATATTAACATAAGTTATAATTTGTTCTAATGTTAAAGTTGGATTTTCTTTTTCATAGGCTATATATCTTTCTTTATTTTCTTTTTTATAATATGAAATTTTTTCATATTTATTTTTTTCTTCTTTTACTTCTTGATTATTATTTTTATTTTCTTCTTTTTTACTTGGTATAATGCATAAAGCGATAACTATAATAATTAATAATATAAGTATTATTTTGGGTAGTGTCTTTAATTTTTTCTTTTTCATATAATCACCTAGTTTAATAATATCATAGTTCAATTTTATTTATGTATATTTTTTAAAAACTTTACATAATAATAAGTGGAGGTTTATATGAAAAAGTTATTATTATTTTTCTTTTTGTTATTGATACCGGTTATGGTTTTTGCGGAAAATATACATGAAAGTGAATTAATACCTGGTGCTAAAAGTGGGGTGTTAATGGAAGTAAGTACGGGAGAGATTGTTTTTTCAAAAGAGATGTATATGGAAGTACCTGTTGCTTCTATGACTAAAATGGTGGCCCAAATACTTATTTTAGAAGCAATTCGTGATAAGAAGATTAATTGGGATGATGTTGTTACGGTTAGTAAGAGTGCGGCCGATATGGGTGGTTCACAAATTTATTTAAGTGTTGGAGAAAAAATAAGTATACGTGATTTGATGAAGGGTATTTCGATGGCAAGTGCTAATGATGCGACAGTTATGATGGCGGAAGTTATTGCGGGTAGTGAAAAAGATTTTGTTAAAATGATGAATAAAAAAGTTCAAGAATTAGGTCTTGAACATACTCATTTTGTTAATTCAACGGGACTTGATGAGGAAGGTCATTATTCCTGTAGTTATGATATGGCGGTAATTGCTAGAGAGTTAATTACTAATTATCCAGAAATATTAGAGTTTTCGTCTGTTTATGAAGATTATTTACGAGAAGATACAGAAAACAAATTTTGGCTTGTTAATACTAATAAGTTAGTTAGATTTTATGAAGGAGCAGATGGTTTAAAAACAGGACATACTGATGCAGCAAAATATTGTTTAGCAGCAACTGCTAAAAAGGATGATTTACGTTTTATTGCGATAGTTTTAGGTGAAGATAATAGTAATATTCGTAATCAAGAAACTATGAATTTATTAGATTATGGTTTTTCTAATTATGATATTAAAATACTTAATAAGAAAAATGAGGTTGTTAAAAAGATTGATGTTGATAAGGCAAATAAAAATAATATAAGTTTGGTACCTCTTAATGATATTAGTGTTTTAGAAAAGAAAGGTAGTAAAGGTGTTAAATACTCTTTAGAGTTTAAGTTAAATAAAATTAATTTACCTATAGATAAAGGTGATGTAGTGGGTAAAGTTATTGTAAAAAATGGGAAAGATAAAATAAGAGAAATACCTTTAACGACTTCTAGTAGAGTTTATGCATATTCTTATTTAGAATTGTTGTTTGAAGGTGTAAAAAACATTATTTCTGGTAATATTTTGTATTGAGAAAATTATTTATATCTAGTATAATTTGATTGTAGTTAGGATGTGATAGTTAATGGAGAATAATAACAATAAATATAAAACTAATAATAATCGTAATAATAATTATCGTAGACGTAGTTCTAGATATTCTAATAATAAGAATAGTCAATATAATAGAGGTAATCAAACTAGTAGAAGAAGTGAATATAATAAAGAAAATAAAAATAAGGATTTAGCAGTTGATGAAAATTATAGTATTACCAAACAACAAAAGTTTGATTTTGATGAAATGAAGTTTTCAGATGAGATAGATACTAGTTTTGTAGAAAATAAACGAAAGAAGAAAAAAGAAATTGTTGATGATTTAGCAAAGTCTTATGAAAAAGTTAAAGTAGAACAAGCTAAAAGAGAGAAGAAAGAAAGTCATGTAAAGATACATGTTGGTAGAGTTATTGTAATTATTATTATATTAGCTTTATTACTAGCGTTATTAATTACTAGTATTTTTGTAGTATTAAGACCAAGTGAGCCTAAGGTTAAAGTTGTTACTAAGGAAAAAGAAGTTGTTAAAATAGATGATAATTATTTATTTTTAGGGGATTCTATTACAGAAAGATATGATTTAGATGAATATTATCCAGATATGTTTGTGGTTAATAGTGGAGTTAGTGGTAATGTTTGTGAAGATATATTAGATAATATGAAAGAAAGAGTTTATCAGTATAATCCATCTAAAGTATTTTTATTAATTGGTACTAATGATATCCAACAAGAAATAGAAGAAGATGATATTGTTAGTAATATAGAGAAAATATTAGAAGAAATAAAAGAGAATCGTCCTTATGCAGAGTTATATTTAGAAGCAATTTATCCAGTTGATGAAGATATGCCAGGAGCAAAACTTCGTACTAATGAAGAAATAAGTTCTATTAATACTAAGTTAGAGGAATATTGTAAAGATAATGATATAGAGTTTATTGATACTTATTCTTTGTTATTGGATGAAGAAGAAGATAAGATTAAAGAAGAATATACCAAAGACGGGTTACATATATCTGATGAAGGTTATGAAGTTATAACTAAAGAGTTAGAGAAATATTTATAGATTTTAGGAGGGTAATATGCATAATAAGGTTGTAATTGTTGGATGTGGTAACGTTGGTATGAGTTATGCTTATGCTTTACTTAATCAACGTACTAGTGTTAATGAGTTAGTGTTAATTGATTTGGATAAAAAAAGAGCTGAAGGAGAAGCAATGGATTTAAATCATTGTTTAGCATTTGCTCCTTCTAATATTTATATTCATTCTGGGGATTATGATGAGTGTAGTGATAGTAAACTTGTGGTTATAGCAGCTGGAGCTAATCAAAATAAAGGTGAAACTAGAATGGATTTAATAGATAAGAATAGTAAAATATTTAAATCTATTGTAGGTAGTGTTGTTAAAAGTGGATTTAAGGGTATCTTTTTAGTAGCGACTAATCCGTTAGATGTTATGACTTATATAACGTGGAAGTATTCTGGTTTTGATACACATCGTGTACTAGGAAGTGGTACAAGTCTTGATACATCAAGATTACGTTATTTAATTGGTAAGAAGTTAGGAATTGGTCCTAAAAATATTCATGCTTATGTTATTGGGGAACATGGTGATAGTGAATTTGTGCCATGGAGTAATGCAACTGTTGGATTACAAAATATGAACTACTTTTTATCAGATGAAGAAAAAGAAGAAATTGCTGATGAGGTAAAGAATGCAGCTTATCAAATTATTGAGCGTAAGGGTGCGACTTATTATGGTATTGGTATGTGTTTAGTTTCAATTACTAATGCTATTTTAAATGATGAGAATCGTATTATTACAGTGTCTACTTATGATAAAGAAAATGATGTTTTTGTTGGTCTTCCGACAATTGTTAATAAACGAGGAGCGAAGGGTAGAATTTATGTTGATTTAACTGAAGAGGAAGAAGATAAATTACAACATAGTATTGATGTTATAAAAGAGGCTGTTAAAAAAATAAAATAAATCATAATTTTTTCTTCTTTTCATATATTAGTGATATAGAAAGAGA
Organism: uncultured Bacilli bacterium; assembly: GCA_944332465.1. GTDB lineage: Bacteria > Bacillota_I > Bacilli_A > RF39 > UBA660 > Faecimonas. Next base: position 4,998 of record CALVJZ010000070.1, read on the forward strand.
GGAAATATAATTATGGAAACATTAAAAGTTAGTAGTAAGTCTAATCCCAATAGTGTCGCGGGAGCTTTAGCTAATGTCTTTCGTGAAAATGGGGTTGCGGAAATACAAGCAGTAGGTGCAGGAGCACTTAATCAGGCAATTAAAGCAATAGCGATTGCGAGAGGGTTTGTTGCTCCATCTGGTAAAAATTTAGTTTGTATCCCAGCTTTTCAGGATATTTCTATTGATGGAGAAGAAAGAACTGCTATTAAATTAATTATAGAGACCAAATAGGTCTTTTTTTTTAATACTTTGCGTGGTAAACTAAATAATGATAGGAGGGTAACTATGATTTGTCCAAGATGTGGAGCGGAAATGGATTCTAGCAAACGTTATTGTATGAAGTGTGGTGCTCTTAATTATGATCATCCAGATAATCAAAAAATGAAACAATATATTAGTAAAGAAGAGGTTGATGAAGCAAATAAAGAGTATTATGAGGCAACACAAGGTGCTAAATCAAACATTATTGAAATCGCGGGAAAAATTTATGTTGATGAAGTAAGTCTTAAAGAAAAGAAAAAAAGAACTTTTATAGATACAGGGATTTTTATTAGTATAATCTTTGTAGTTTCTATTGTCTTTGGAATTGTAGGATACTATGGACTTTATTTCTCTGTTTCTTTATCTATTTTAATTTCTTTAATTTACTTTTTTATGTGTTTCTTTTTACTAGCTAATATATCTATATATATGAAAGGTGGATATTCGGGGTTTGCTCCTTTAATACCTTTTTATAATTTATATGCTTATTATGATATTGCTTTAGGTAATGGATGG
>CALVJZ010000071.1 GCA_944332465.1 uncultured Bacilli bacterium
GAAAGGATGATGAGCGATGAGTGCTAAAGAAACATTAGAATTAATTTCTAAACAGTGGTGCAATTTAGACGATTTAATGAAGCTATCTGGTCTTGGAATCAATAATGCATTTAAGTTAAAGAAGAAAATAAAAATTCTTTGTGAAGAAAAAGGCTACCTACTTCCAAAAGGGTTATTACCTATGTGTGAAGTGGTAGCTTTTTTAAATATAAATATTGATTACTTAAAAGATATGAGTAACAACTAATCGCAAACTATTAAGGCATTTTATTTTGTTATATAATTGGCTCGCATGACTTTTTTTATTTGTGTGGCCAGTAAAGGAGGATTGTATGGCTGTTAAACAAGTAAATAAAAATGAGGCAACTAAAGATGGTAGAAGATGGGTATTTTATAACTATTTATATATGGCTGATGGTTCTAGAAAAAAATATAAATCCAAGAAGTTTGCGACAAGAAATGAAGCTGTTAAAGCTGAACAAAATTTTATGTCTAAAGTTGAGAAAAAAGAAATTAATGTTACAGACATGACCTTTAAAGATTTATATGAAGAATTTTACGCTTATAAATCAGATAAAGTCAAATCTACTACTTTAAGAACTTATCGTGAAAGAATTGCTTCTTTAAAGATGTTAGAAAAAGTTAAAGTAAGAGATTTTAATATTACTCATTATCTAAAATGGAGAGCTATGATTTCTAATACGCCTATTGCTGTTAAAACTAAAAATCATTATCACAAGTTTTTAAAAGAAATATTAAACTATGGTACGAAATGGCATGATTTTAATTTTACTTCAGTTTATAACAAGATGGAAAAGTTTACTGATCCTAATGCTGTACCAAAAGAGATGGATTATTATACTTATGACGAGTTTAAAAAATTTATTGCTTGTGAGGATGACTTAAAGTTTATTTGTGTATTTGAAATTTTATACTATTGTGGTCTTCGTAGAGGTGAACTTAGAGGTCTAACCTGGGATAATATTGATTTTGAAAATAAAACTTTATCCGTTGTTAAAAATGTGGTTAATGAAAATGGTGATGCTGGATACTGGAAGATTACTACTCCTAAAACTCGTACTTCTACTAGAACGATACCTATGCCTGATATTTTAGTTAATCATTTAAAAGAATATAAAGAGCAAGTTTCTAAATATTATAATTTTAATCAGAAATGGTTTGTTGTCGGAGATGTTTCTCCCCTACACCCTGATGTTCTTAGAAAAAGAAAAAATAGAAATGCAATAAACGCTGGTTTAAAACAAATTAGAATACATGATTTTAGACATTCTTGTGCATCTTTACTCATTAATAATGGTGCTAATATCATGATTGTTGCTAAATACTTAGGGCATGCTAAAATTGATGAAACATTAAATACTTATTCTCACCTATTTAAAAATAAAATGGATGATATTGTTAATATGATGAATCATTTAAAATAGTTATTTATAAACAAAAAAAAGACTTTTTCAAGTCTTTGGGTACCTAATTGGGTACCTAAAATATATTTTAAAGGCTACAAACCCTTTGATATCAACAAAAAGTGGAGCCTTGCGGCTCCTTCAGGGGGTTCGGTTGAATATACTCTCACATTTAAACACCGTGAGAGATATTATCGGTGCGTGATATGCATCACGCATCTTAATCATAAAGTATAATTTATAAAAAGTCAATTGCTAATAGAAAAATATTTTTTTATTTACAGTATATTACCCTTTGGTAATTGACTCTATTAATTTTTGTTTTAATTGGTCATTATCTGTTTCTTTATTTAGTAAATATTCTTTAGAATCTTTTTTAGCTTGTAGTAGAATTTTATAATCTGAACGAATATTAGCAATTTTAAAGGACATATCACCACTTTGTTTAGTTCCAAATAAATCTCCATGTCCACGTAGTTTAAAATCTTCTTCACTAATTTTAAAGCCATCATCTACTTGTTCCATGATTTTTAATCGTTCTGTATCACTATCACTAATTAGAATACATTGGGATTTAGAAGTACCTCTTCCAACACGTCCACGTAATTGATGAAGGGTTGATAATCCAAATCTATCAGCATCAAAGATAACCATAGTTGTGGCATTTGGTACGTCTACTCCTACTTCTATAACAGTTGTTGAGATTAGTATTTGAATTTTATTTTCAGAAAATTGTTCCATAATCATGTCTTTAGCAGCACTTGCCATTTTACCATGAACAATATCTATTTTATAATGTTCACCAAAGGCAAGTTTCATTTGATCTCTTAATTTACATACTGTTGTTAAATCTGAATTTTCACTTTCCTCAATTAGAGGTGCAATAACATAGACTTGATGATTTTGTTTTAGTTCTTTATACATCATTTCTAAGACATCTTTTATTTCACTATTTTTCTTTACAAATGTATCTATTTTTTGTCTTCCTTTAGGTCGCTCTTTGATAGTTGAAACATCCATATCTCCAAATATTGTTAAAGCATAAGTTCTTGGGATTGGTGTTGCACTCATATATAATACATCTGGTTTTTTACCTTTATTTTGTAAATTAGCACGTTGATGAACTCCAAAACGATGTTGTTCATCTGTAATAACAAGACCAAGGTTATGGTATTCTACTTCTTCTTGAATTAAAGCATGAGTTCCTACTACCATACTAATTTTTCCACTTTTTAAGTCTTCATATATTTTTTGTTTATCTTTTTTTGTTGTCGAACCTGTTAAAAGTGCTATTTTTATATCAGTTCCTTTTATAAAACTTTCTAAATTATGAAAGTGTTGTGTTGCTAAAATCTCAGTTGGAGCCATTAAAGCACTTTGATAACCACTTAAGTGATTAGCAACCATAGCTAAGAAACTAACAATTGTTTTACCACTTCCTACATCACCTTGAAGTAATCTATTCATTCTATGATTAGCTTCTAAGTCTTGAATAATTTCATCAAGAGCTTTTACCTGGTCACCTGTTAATTTATAAGGTAAATTTTTAATAAATTCCTGTAATTTATTTTTATCAATTACACGTTCTAATCCTTGTTGTTTTTTCTTACGTTCTATTTTTAAATAGTTAATTTTAAACATAAATGTAAATAATTCTTCATATTTTAAACGAATTGTTGCTTCTTTTAACTTCTCTTCAGTTGATGGATTATGTATTAAATTAAGAGAAGTCTTTTTGTTTGAAAAATTATATCTTTCCATATACTCTTCTGGTATATAATCTGGTATTTCTCTACCAAATTGTAATAAGGCCATATTAATATAGGTTGAAATATTTTTATTAGTTAATCCACTTGTTGCGTGATATACTGGTTCTATTTTTACTTTGTTTGATAAAGTTTCTAATTTTATGTCGGCGGCAGTAATGACATTTTTCTTTTTATCGAATTTTCCAATGACAGTAACACCTGTACCTACTACTAATTGACTTTTTAAGAAAGCTCTATTAAAAATAGATACTCCAACTACACCAGATGGTGTTACGAGACGAAAATTCATTTTATTTAATCCTGCTTTAAAGCGCATTAAGATAGGTACACTTTCTACTTTTCCATCGATTACTATTTTGTCCCCATCTTCTACTTCTTGTAAATTGTTTCTTTCTAATATTTCATATCTAAAGGGATAGTGAGTAACTAAGTCTTCTACTGTATTAATTCCTATTTTATTTAATAAAGTAAGCGACTTCGGTCCTATTCCTTTTACGTCTTTTAACTCTGCCACTCGATCACTTCCTTCTTGGCATATTATAACATATTTTTAGGATAATTTTCCAATGTTTTTTGTATTTTTTTGTATTTGTTTATTTGTGCTTTACTAAACACTTTTCATAGGTTTCTTTTATATCACCTATTTTCTCAATTGTTTTACTATCTACATTAGTCATTTGTCCTAAAACTTCAAGATCTGTTATACCTGTTTCTTCATATTTAGCAATTAATTCTTTTACGTCAGGAATACTACTCATAAGAGAATTAGGGTCATCTAAAGCTCTGTATCTAAGACCTGATGCATCTGTATAAAATCTCTTTATTTCATAATCATGTTGTCTTCTTCCTGTAATATCTTCAGCAGATTGATATAGTTTGTTTATTTCTTCTAACCAAGCTCTAGCGAATTCTATCATATCATCTTTTTTCATTCGACCTGGTGTTGTTTCAAAATCACTAGGTTTTAATGGATTTCCATAAATAACAGCATTTTCTTGTCCTAGTATCTGTGGTTCCATATATATAGGTACTAATTCTTTTTTACTACGTGATGAAATAAAGAATGTACCTAGAGGGATAGTCCTTAAATGATATTTAGCTAATTCAACCATTAATTGAGGATCAACATGTCTTCCTTGAGGAAATATTATTAATGAGTGAGTTTTATCTTTTAATTTTCTCAGTTCACTAAGTATTTCTTCTGGATGTAGTTCATCTCTAGATATGGGATATACATTGAATAAAGGTAAAACCTTGGCATATAGAGGAAAGTTATCCCAGAATTCTCTATACATAAATGTATCTATATCATAATCTTTAGCAAGCAATGACCATATTAAATATCCATCTAAGTTATTGGTATGATTAGGAGCAAAAATATAAGATTCTTGTGTTAGATTACCTTTCTCATACTCTTTGGTAGGATATAATAAACTAGGATATAAAAAATAAGCAACATTCGCTAATACAGGGTTAATTACATGTTTTTCCATAGGTATCTCCTTTTGTTGCTGCATATTATAACAGATTTTCATTTTTTTGCAATTTTTTTTTGATTTTTTGTTGACAAATAGAATACTTTCGGTTAGTATAGGAACTACCAATTCGGAATTAGGCGAATTGGTCGCTAGTATCACACTAGCCAACCCCTTTTTATTCTTTTTTGAGGTTGCCCTTCAGGGGGTGCAACCTCTTAGATGAAAAGTAAAAAGAAGACCTTTGCCGGGGTCTTCTTTTTTTGTTATAGATTATCTTTTATGAACATTTGCTTCTGATGTATGGCTTAGATCTGCATCTGCAAGCATAAATCTGTCTGTAGATTGTTGCTTTGGTATTGTAAACATTTCTTCTAGTTCAGGATTTAAACTACTTTCTGATTGTGTATTATTGATTTCTGGAAGATTTGCACTTAGAGTTTCTGGTGGAAATGGCTGATTATTATCTGATACTTGAGGATACTCTTGCTTTGCATCTGCCTGATTAGTTTTTTTTCTTTCTTCCATCACTTCATCAAAATTATCAAACATGTACCCAGTACCAAATGTTATTGCATTTTTGAACGCTATATCATTTCTTTGATGCTCTTGTGGGGAGTTTGATGAAAATCGGTTAAAACCGGTATGAACTGTACTATCATCACAACTTTTTGCATCTATTTTTCCAGGCCCATTTTCATAAATTCTTAGCCTATCATTAATCTGAGTATGAGCAATACGATAATTGCCCTTATTTTTCTGTGCAATTCTTTTTAATTTT
>CALVJZ010000072.1 GCA_944332465.1 uncultured Bacilli bacterium
TTCTTTAAAAGCTCTGTCATATCGACATGTATAAAACTTAATAATATTACCTCCTTCATCTTTATTATTTGAAAAAAATTTAACTTTTCCCTAAAAAAAAAAGAATTTTTTACAATTCTTTTTGTTCTTTAATATCATTAAGTAAATTAGGATTAAAAACTTTGTCTCGAATCATCTTTATTTCATATTTATAAGGAGCATATTCTTTATCAATATAAGGTGTCTCTAATATTTTAGGTATATCAAGAAGACGTTTATTATAAATAATAGATAATAATGTATCAAAACCAATTGTCCCAAATCCAATATTTTCATGACGGTCCTTATGAGCACCTAAAACATTTTTACTATCATTTATATGTACACACCCAATATTAGAAATACCAATTAAACGGTCAAAATCATCTAAAAAGCTATCAAAATCTCTCATATCATATCCAGCATCATTCAAATGACAAGTATCTAAACAAACCCCTATATGCTCTTTATCATCAACTAAATCAATAATTCTTTTAATTTCCTCAATTGTACATCCGACTTCTGTTCCTTTACCAGCCATAGTCTCAAGTAAAATACACACATCATAAGTACCTAAAATCATATTTAACCCTTTTGCTATATTAGAGATTGCAGCATCTACACCAAGACCAACATGACTTCCAGGATGTAAAACCAATTTATGAATACCCAGTAAACTGCATCGTTCTAACTCTTCTTGTAAAAAACGAACAGAAAACATAAATTTATCAGGATCCTTATCATTAGCTAAATTAATAATATAAGGAGCATGAACAACCACTTTAGAATAATCAAATCCCTTTTCTTTCATTAAAGTCATCGCTTCCAAAGTAAGACCATCCATAATAGGATAACGATTCGTATTCTGTGGAGCTCCTGTATAAAACATAAAAGTATTAGCCCCATAACTTAAAGCTTCTTTTAAACTTCCAAGAAGCTGACTATCTTTTTTAAAACCAACATGACTTCCAATAATTAACATAATCTACCTCCACACCAAGTATACCAAAAAGAAACAAAAAGAAAAAGACTTCCAAAGAAGTCTTATAAACTTAATTAGTTAGCAACACATTCTACATATGCACCAGTCATTCCTGTAGGTTTACCAGTAACACTAGCAGATGTTGCAAAACTGTCTACATCAGACTCGTTCTTCCATGATGTTGCATCAGTAGATAAAATATTACCACGAATCAATTGCTCATCAGCCTCATATAATTCTTTATTAGTACCATGTTCACCATCAGTTAAGTAAATACCATAAGTTGTTTTAGCTTTAGTTCCAGTTGACTTAACGTTTATATGAACATATCCATATACTTCACGATTACCCCAAGATGACTTACCACCAGAATCAAGTAGTGCGTTTGGATCATTCTTAGAATCGATTAAAACATAATAATCTCCATCTCCAACTGCTCCACTTACAGTAGGACTAGTTGTTCCACATGTCAAACTATCTGATGACCACATATTTCTTACTGAATTAACGTAGTTTTTAGCTGTATCAATAAATGTATCCTTTCTTGAGTTTTCAATATATCTTGTCATAGCAGGGATAGCAACCATCATTAAGATACCCATAATTACGATAACTGCAAGTAATTCAATTAACGTAAATCCCTTTTTATTAATTTTTCCCATAAATCATTCTCCTTCTATTTTTATTACAATTAAATCATACTAAATTTTTTTGTCTTTTTCAATAATCTTTTTACAAACATTTTAAAATTTTACATATTAAAGTCAATCACTATAAGTATCCTTTATTCTAGAACAACCTTTTTGACTTGCCGCAGTGCTAGAAGCTAAAAGCCCTGAACCACTACCATTTTCTACTAAATCTGAGGCATCATTTGAATTAAGTTCAGACTCAGACTTATTTTTAATACCTCTATGTCCTGCATCCATTTTTTCATCTAGTGTCACATAATAATCGAATTTTGCTACTTCACCAGAACCTACTCTTTTTATTAAAACATAGGAACCAGTCTTATCATAACTACCACCGTTAGGCGCATTACCAAATTCTGAATTATCTAAATAGCTTAACGTCATTACTATACACTCATTATTAGCTGGCCATAAATTAGGATCACCCCTTAATTTATATTGTGCTAAAGACAATAACTTTTTCGCATCATCTACATAAGCATTAGCTTTACTATTATTTAAAATACCCATTACGTTAGGTACAGCTATAACCATAATAGCTGCCAAAATAACCATTGTTGCTAATAACTCAATTAATGTAAAACCTTTCTTATCTAATACCATTATCATCACCCTACTACAATTATAACAAGAACACTACTCTAATCAAGAACTTTTTTTAAATTTTCTACTTCTTTCATAGTAGTATCTGTAAAGTAATTGTTGTTAAATAAATAGTCATACCTAAACAAAGAAAAACCATAAACACCCTCCAAATTTCTTGCTACTAAAACTTCTCTCATAATAATATCATTTTCTTCTAACCATTCATTTTTACCACTCATCGCAAAACTATCTACACTTCCTACCTTATAAAAAGCTAAAGCAGGAATTAATTTTACTTTTTTAGAAAACTTCTTCCATTCCTTTATAGTCTCATAAAAAGGTTTAGTTTCATTATAAAAACCATAATATATCTGAGGCATTAAATAATCAACATACCCCTTTTTTTGTACCCAACCTTTAACATCAGCATAATGTTTTTGATAATTATTTTCTATATTACCATCAGGAGATATTATAAACTTGCTATTATACTTATGACATAACTTATAAACTTTCTTTACTAAAGTATTAACCATCAGTAATCTAAAATCACTTAAACTAATATCTTTATTCTCTTTTAAATAATTACGATATTCTAATTCATCAACATTACCTTCAGGATAAAAATAATCATCAAACAAAATAGCCCAGACATCATACTTTTTTAAAATTTCTTCTATTCCTTCAACAATTAACTTTTGTACTTTTTTACTTGCTGGATTATAAAAAATACCATCACCTATATAAACATGTTCTGTCTTAAGCAAAGAATAAGCTGGATTACTTTTAGATATATTGCTATAATCACTATCACTTCTTATCCTATATGGATTAATCCATGCTACAACTTTTATATTTCTTTTTTTACTATATTTTAAAAAGCAATTTAAAACATCAAATTTTAAACTTTCCCCTTCTTTATTTCCTAAAACAGCACTACTTGGAAAAATATCAGAATAATATATCGCATCACTAAAAGACCTAACCTGTAAAATAATTGTGTTAAAACCTAGATTATCTATTTCATTTACCATCTTCTTTACTTCTTTTTTACCTTCTACTTGATTTTTACCCCTTAAATAATTACCAAGTTCTATATAACTTATAAAAATACCTCGTATTTCTTCTTCCTTAACACTTTTTGAATTAATATTAAAAATTAAAATAAATATTATAAAGAAAAACAAAAGAAAAAATATTTTTCTCATCTAATCACCAATTATTAAATAGCACAAAACTTCTAAAAAATATGTCATTTTACTGCTTCTTTTCTAATTAAAAACAATCTTTTTTTCTGATAAAAACCATAGAAAACATCTTCTAGTAAATACCCTTCTTTATTTAATGCTTCCATTAACCACATACTATCCTTACCAATCTGAAACAATACATCTTTTTGAATCTTTCCATCGATAATAATAGGTAAAGGATAACTCCTACTCTTATCATCACTTCTTTTAAAAACAGATAACTTTCCACTAGTCTCTAAAATAGCATAATCCACCTCTTCAATTGATTTAATACCTCTACTACGTAATTGAACCAATAAATCATCCAAATTATATCTTTGCTTCAACATCTCTTTAAAATTTACTTTACCACGGTCGATAATTACTGAAGGATTACCATCTAATATATTTCTCATCATACTACTCTTTAAAGATATTCTTGAAATAACTAATTGTATAACTACTAAAACAACAATTGGTATAACAGATAAAAATATACTTTCTTTATAATTATCAATAGATATCGCCGCTAATTCTGCAATAAAAATAGAAACAATTAAATCCATAATAGATAACTCTCCAACTTCCCTTTTCCCCATTATTCGATAAATAATCATTATTAGAAAATAAAAGAATAAAGTTTTCCATAAAACAATTAAAAAAGACATAAAATCACCCAATAATAATCTATCCATTTTTCATAAAACTTATACAAAAACATAAACTTAATTGAGGTGCATATGAAACAAATAAAAAAATATGGAATTAAAGCCTTAATAACAGAATTAAGTCTTTTATTCATTCTTTCTATCACAACATTTATCTATTATAAAGATATTTTAAATACTATATCTTATCAAATCATAAACTATATTTTATTTTTAATTATTATTTTAATTAATAGTTTTACATTAGGTAAAAAAAGTAATAAAAATGGTTATTTAGAAGGTTTAAAATTAGGACTTATTATTATTACTATCAACCTTATTTTAGTATTAATATTTAAAATAAATATAAATTTACGCCTAATATTTTATAGCTTAATTATCCTCTTAACCTCTTCTTTAGGAGCAATGATTGGTATAAATAAGAAATAGTTTGAAAATTTATAACTTCTATATTACAATATTGTTGAGGTGATAATATGCCAAAATGGGCAAAAATTTTAATAGGGATTGTAGCGGTTGTAGCAGTTATCGGTATTGGATTCTTTATCTATTTAAAAGTTGCTTTTATAGAAAAAGATGAAGTAAAAGAAAATATTGCAAAATATATTAAAATAGATGAAGACGACTTATATTTCGAAAACATTGACTTAGAACTTGAAAATAAACAATACGAAGTAGACTTCTACTACAACAATAATGAATATGAAGCTAAAGTTGATGCAAAAGAAGGAAAAGTAGTATTTACAGACTATCCTCTAAATCAACCATCTCAATCAACAACTACCACAAATGAAGAAACTACTAGTGAAATAACATTAGAAGAAGCTAAAGAAATTGCTTTAAAACATGCAAACTTAAATGAAAAAGACTTAACTCTTGTAAAAGAACGTGAAGAACGTGATGATGGAATAAATCAATATGAAATCGAATGGCGCGATACAACTTATGAATATGATTTTGAAATATCTAAAACAGGAGAAGTACTTCACTACGATAAAGATAGAATCCATGACTAAAAAAAGTTCCCCACAAAGGGAACTTTTTATTTGTCTAATTGATTAGTAACATAAATAGTTGAATACTTAATATGGAATTTATGATGACGATTAAGCCCAACTTTTATTTTTCTTTCTAAATTACTTATTTGTTTTAATTTAAGACCAGGAGTTACTTCAATC
>CALVJZ010000073.1 GCA_944332465.1 uncultured Bacilli bacterium
TTAGGGAAAAGTATTTGTCTTTGTTCTTCGGCGGTGTCTGTATATGGTTCTTTTTCTGTTAAACCTAAATCATAGTCCACTTCATCAAATATAGCAGGTTTAGAATCAGTTTTATAAAGATTTCTATAGTCTCTATATGGCACTAAAAAGTTTCTATATAAAGCAAGACTGTCATAGTTTTTAATAAGGGTATCACCCTCTTCTCTTTCGTACCTAATTTCTTCTTTTCCTTCTTTAGAAGTAACTGTTGATAATTCTTTTTTTTGGCTATCCCAAGTAGAATCAAGAGTATATATACCATGAATATTATATTTTTCATCATCAAGTCTTATTAAGGTACGCGCATGATATACTACTTTATCTTGTTCTGGTTCTAAAGCTACAGTATAAGATGTTGCTGGAATGCCAAGTTCTTGTAGAACCTGAGTTAAAAGACTAGAATATCCTGCACAAACAATATTTCCAGTTTTTATAATTTGAGGTATATATCTAGAATTAGATGTATCTTCTGGTGATTCATTATAGACAAATGATTTTATAACATCATATACCATCATTGTTTGTTCTAAGGGGCTTAAGTTTTGATTAGATACAACATCTTTATAATAATCAATACTAGCTCGCATTGCCGTAAAGTCTTCTAATGAAGCATATAATGAAGCATATAGTGATTCTCCATAATCAACTTTTATTTGATATGTATCTAAGTATGATTCTAATTCTTGTAGTCTAAGATCAGTTCTATTTTGAACTTTTAAAATAAGTTCAGGAATTTGAATATTTTTTTCTTTGGCTTTATTTAATAAAGATATTATTTCATCATAATTATCTGTATTTATAATAACTTGTTTTAGTCTTTTATCTTCATCAAAAAAGCATTTTAAATATTCTTTTTCTTCCATACCAGTTTCTTTATTTACTTTATTAAATGTAATTCTTTCTATTTGACTCATATCAATATTTTGTCTTTTTAGGAGATTTTCTAATGTCTCTAAGTCTTCGATATCGCGAATTATAGCACGTGGAAATATGGGACTATAATCAGGACATTTTAGATCTAGTCCTTTATAACTTGCACAAAAACCAAGGTCTCCTAAATATACAAAGTCTTTGGTACCAGCTAGTGTTTGTTCTAAGAAACCTGTAGATTTTTCAATACAAGTTCTTACTTTACTTTCTTCAATAAAAAAATCTAACTCTTCTTTAGAAAAATGTCCAAATGGCAGTTCAATTTTTTCTAATTCAGGTAGCGCTTTTAATACTCTAGCATCAGGTATAAATTGAGGGCTTATTTTTAAAGAGGTAATAGTTTTAGATATTAGTGGTAATAATAATTCAAGAATTTCGGAAGAAGCAGAAAAAAGTTCTAGACCATCTTCTGTTAGCATTATAGGTTCTGGGGGATAATTACTATCTTCTTTTTTTCTTTCTACATCTTCTAATTTTAGGGTTTTAGCTGTTAAAGACAGATGGGTAGGTCTTTGTTCTAAATATGCTTTTATCTTGTCTAAATTGTTTTTTAAATATGTTACTACATCTAAGGTAAATAACTCCTCTACTTTTTTTTGCTCTGCCATCATTATCTTCCTTTCATTTTTCCTTCTCTATTATATTTTATCATTCTTTTTAAAGCACAAAAAAAGATGTCTTGTTTTTTGACATCTTTTTTACAACCAAACACCAAATATTATGCCAGCCATAGCTAGTAATAAACCTGCTACCCAGAATAATTTTACAATATCATTTTCATCCCAACCTAGTTTTTCAAAGTGATGATGAATTGGTGTCATTAAGAATAATTTCTTATGGAATATTTGAACCCAGAAGGTTTGTAAGATAACACTTAGTGTTTCTATTACAAATACTCCCGCAACAACTAAAAGTGTTAATTCTCTATGTGTTAAGATAGCTATAGCACCCATGGCTGCTCCTAAAGCAAGAGAACCAGTGTCACCCATGATTACTTTAGCAGGATGAGTATTATATATTAAATAACCAAGAAGACTTCCGACAAGAATTAAACTAAATATTCCTATATCTTCGAAGCCAACCATTAATGAAATTAAACTGAAAGCAATAAAAGCAATTGCTGATAGACCACCGGCAAGTCCATCTAGTCCATCAGTTAAATTAACAGCATTTGATGCTCCAACCAAGACGAATAAAATGAATAGACCATAAAGCCAACCCATCTCTAAGTCAATATGGAGTGTTCCTACTACCCAGGATGTTTGTCCACCATTTCGCATATATATATAGAAAAATCCAATAGCAATTAAGACTTGCATAATTAGTTTTTGATATGTTGTTAAACCTTCATTTTTTCCTCTTCTAATTGATAAAAAATCATCTAGAAAGCCAATACAAGCATAACCAATAAATACTAATAAGACTATTCCAAGGTTTGCAGTATAAGGAATCTTACCTAGAATAGCAAGTCCTATTGTTGCTACTAGGGTTGGAATAATAAAGATTAAGCCACCAATAGTTGGTGTTCCTTCTTTTTTACGATGTGCTTCTCCAACAAAAGCACTTATTCTTTGTCCTAAATGTAATTTTTTTAGAATAGGTATTAATATTAACCCTAAAACAGTGGAACCTAAAAAGCCAATCATTATCGCAAAGATAGCTTTGGTTAATAATAACATTTCGTTCACTCCATTTCTCTTGCAATATTATATCATAGTTTAAAAATTATTATGCATTTTTTACTATTTTAGACATAATTTTACATTTCTTCTCTTGATAAAACTTTTACTTTATCATTGTTCTTTTCTAATAAAGCTTCTTGTTCTTTTTTCTTTCTTGTTAATTCTTCTTCTTTTTCTTTTAATTCAGATAAAAGTTTTTGTAAGTTACTAACTAATTCTTTATATTCTGATAACTCTTTTACTCTATCATCAAAACTTTTCTCTAATTCATAAAGCATATCTTCTAGTTTGTTAGAAGATTTAGTAATTAAAGATAAAGCATTATCTATTTGACTAATACCATTTTCTATTTCTTTACTATAATCCGTAACATTAATAGTTCGATATTTTCTTTTTTTCATCTTAGGATTTAAGAGATTTTTCATTAATAATATGTATGAAGCAGTAGCGGTAGCCATAGCTTTAGCACTACGATTACCAGGTATTAACATTGGTATAGCAAGAAGAGATAACATACGTTTACTTTGTTTATTTAAAAATTCAACTTTATAAGTAACTTTTTCTGTAATACTTACAGAGTTATTTACTTTATCTTCTAATTCTTTTAATAATGAGTCTTGTTCAAACTGAAGCATTAGTAGTTGATTATTAAAGTTTTCAAAATCATAAAAACTATCTTTTAACTGTTCTAATCTTTCTTGATCTAATTCTAAACTTTGTTTTTCATCTTCTACTTTTGTATTTAAATTATTGGCTTTAGTTTTTGCTTCTTCTATTTTTTCAGATAACATAATATATAGTTCAGAATCATTTATATCTTCAACTGTTTTTTTCTCTTTAAAACTTTCCATATAACTATCAATTAATGATTCTAAATACTCTTCAACATCTTTATCAGCAATTTCTGTTTTTAAACGGTCTTTTAAGGCATCTAAATGTCTTAAAATTTTATTTAGTTGAATTAATATTTCTTGGGCATCTTCTTTATCTTTTATTTTTTCTTCTTGTTTTTCTAAAAGAGTATATTCATAGACAACTTTTTTTATTTCTTGTTTAATATCTTTTAAATTATCTTCATATTTTTCAACTATCTTTTTATCTTCTAATTTTTTTAAATTAGTGTAATTAATGGTTGGTATAGGGATTACATCTTGTTTTTTTTCTTTTACTTCAACTTTTATTTCTTCTTTTTTGGTTTCTTTTTTAGGTTTTAATTCTACTTTTACTTCTTTAGGATATTCTTTTTTTATTTCTATCTTTGGCATAGAAACTACTTTTTTACCTTCTATTGTTTTAGGATATCCATAATCTGTAAATTTAGTGTCATTTAATTGATAATCTTCTATATAAGTAGATGTCTCTTCTAATTCTAATTTATCTGCTTGATGTAATTCTTCTTTTTGTAAAGACTTTGCTTCTTCTTTCTCTTCTTTTTTATTATCTCTTAAATTTAAGAGTGTTTCAAAAGTATTACCAGCAATAGAAATTGGAACAGCAACTAAAAAGTTCGCTATTGTTATACGCTTTACTTCTTTTTCTAATTTTTTTAATTTTTCTTGTTTTCTTTTTTTGTTTAATTTTTTTAATTTTTCTTTTTTATTTTTAGAAATTATAAGAGTTCTTAATCTGTCTCTTCTTCCACCTTTTACTCCTATTGTTTCATCCATATTATTCACCAAGTTTAGTTTATCATAATTTATAATCTTTTTATATAATGTTTTTTATTTATTCTTTTTTTATTGTCAAATTAGTCTAATAGTAGACGAATTGTTCCACCCTCTTCAAGTTTTTCACCGCTTTTAGGTGATTGTGATACTACCTTTTTACCACTACCTGTATATTCAATGGTAAATTTTTTTAATTTCTTTTTGGCATCATCTAAAGATAGTCCTACTACATTAGGTATTTTATGAGTAGGAATATCACTCCATTCTAGGTCTTTTTTTAGACCATTCTCTTGTTTTTTAATATCTAAGGCATCAATTATATCTAAAAGAATTCTTCTAGCAATTGGTGTTGTGGTATAACTTGATAATAAAGCAGTATTTTTAGGATTATCGATAGCAAGATATAAAACTGCTTTAGGATTATTTGAAGGAACTATAGCCATAAATGACATTATGTAGTTTCCAACCATATACTGTCCATCTTTTACTTTTTGGGCGGTTCCTGTTTTTCCTCCAATGCGATATCCTTCAATATAAGCACTTTTTCCTCCACCTTTAGCTACGACACTTTCTAAAGCTTTTTTCATAATATTTGATGTTTTTTTACTGATTACATTCCTTATTTTTTCCTTCTTATATTGTTTTATAATGGTACCCGTTTCGTTTTCAGATATATTTTTTACAATGTATGGGGTATATAGCGTCCCTCCATTAACAACAGCAGATACTGCTCTAACTTGTTGAATGGGAGTTACACTTACACCTTGTCCAAAGGCCGTAGTTGCGAGTTCTACATTTCCAACTTGATTAAGGTTAAAAATAATTCCTTCACCTTCACCATTTAAGTCAACACCTGTTTTTTCTCCAAAACCAAATTTATCAATATATTCAAATAGTTTTTCTTTGCCTAGTAATTGTCCCATTTTAACAAATCCAGGGTTCCTTGGTGTCTAGCAAGAGATACTTTTGTCTTAAAAAATTATTGTCAAAAGACAATCTCAAGCTATAATCTC
>CALVJZ010000074.1 GCA_944332465.1 uncultured Bacilli bacterium
TTTGTTTATACTAAGTGTAGAGGTGGTGAGATTGACAAAGTACTACTTTTCTGGTAAAGTATATAACTGTCACATAAACAGAGAGGTGTTATACATGTTTTATGATGAAACTCAAGCATTACGTGCTTGTGAAGAAGAACCATCCCTGATTTTTGAATTAATTAAAGAAGGGTATTTTGATTTAGTAGATGAATTAATCTCTAAAAATAAAATTGATATTAATACAGTAGATGTGGCTGGTAATGATGTTTGTTATCGACTATTAAAAGCTAAACAATATGATTTAGTTATGAAGTTTATTCGTAAACGTAGTTGGAATGTTAATCATCAAAATTTAGATGGTAATACAATTGGTCATTTACTTGTTAGAGATACTTCTATTTCAGCTCTTAAAATATTAGAAAGTTTAATGAAAAGTAAAAGATTCCTTTTAAACATTAAAAATAATCGTGGTAAGACGATGTTAGATGTTGCGATAGAGGTACAAAATACAATGCCTGCACTTAAAATATTAGAAGAAAAACGTTTTAATAATATTGATGTGTTGTCATTTAAACATTTATATAAGTTATGTATTAAGAATAGTTATTATGGAAAATACTCTAAGTTAACTAATTTAGAAAGTATAATTGATAGTTTAGAGAAAAAAGATGGTTTAGGTACAAGTATGAATATTTTGGTTGAGAGAATTGTTGATAATATGGAAGTTATTAAGCATGAGATAGTAAAGAATAAATATTCTTTATTAGATAAGATGATTAATACTTCATTAAAAGAAAGTGTGATATAAGAGGATATTTCCTCTTTTTTGTTTTTTAAATTTATGTTATAATTTTTGGTGATTTGTGAGGTGGTATTATGCATTTACCTGATTATAAAGAAGCAAGGACTAGAGATAAGAGAGATTATAAAAGAATAGAATATAGTGAAAATAGTGATGTTAAAGATAAGTATTTAGGTAAAACATTTTATTTAAAAACTTATGGTTGTCAGATGAATGAGCATGATAGTGAAAATATAGAAGCGTTACTTACTTTTTTAGGGTTTTCTAAAGTAGATAATTATACTGATGCTGATTTAGTGTTACTAAATACTTGTTCTATAAGAGAAAATGCTCATAATAAAGCGTTTGGTATGTTAGGTAGATTAAAACATTTAAAGCAAGAAAAGAAAGATTTAATTGTTGGTTTATGTGGTTGTATGGCACAAGAAGCTAGTGTTGTTGATGAGATTATGAAAGACTATAAATGGGTTAATTTTGTCTTTGGTACTCATAATATGTATCAATTACCAGAAATAATTGATAAAGCACTTGAAGAGAATAAACAACAGATAGAAGTTTTTTCACGTGAAGGTGATTTAATAGAAGGACTACCAGTACTTCGTGTTAATGATTATAAAGCATATGTTAATATTATTTATGGGTGTGATAAGTTTTGTACTTATTGTATAGTTCCTTATACAAGGGGTAGAGAGCGTAGTCGTTTAAAAGAAGATGTATTAGAAGAAGTTAAAGCTTTAGTTCGTGATGGTTATAAAGAAGTTACTTTACTTGGTCAAAATGTAAATGCTTATGGTAAAGATATTTATGATAATTATACAATGGCTAATTTATTGGAAGATGTAGCTAAGACAGGTATTCCTAGAATCCGTTTTACAACATCTCATCCTTGGGATTTTACAGATTCTATGATTGAAGTTATAGCGAAGTATCCTAATATTATGCCTAGTGTACATTTACCAGTACAAAGTGGTTCTAGTCGTGTTTTAAAACTTATGGGACGTCGTTATACTAGAGAAAGTTATTTAGAGTTATTTCATAAGATTAAAGATACAGTGCCTAATGTTACAATTTCAACAGATATTATTGTTGGTTTCCCAGGTGAGAGCGAAGAAGATTTTAAAGAAACTTTATCTTTAGTAGAAGAATGTAAGTATGATAATGCATTTACTTTTATCTTTTCTAAAAGAGAGGGTACTCCGGCTTGTAAGTTAGCTGATCCAACACCAGAGAGTGAAAAAGAAAAGCGTTTACAAAGATTAAATGAAATAGTTAATCATTATTTCTTAGAAAATAATAAGAAATTAGTCGGATCTTCTTTAGAAGTTTTAGTAGAAGGTATATCAGAAAAGAAAAATATGTACTATGGTTATAGTGATACTAATAAATTAATTAACTTTTCTAGTGATAAAGATATTAAAGCAGGAGATTTAGTAAAAGTTAAAATAACTTCTGCTAAAACATGGAGTTTAGATGGAGAAGTTGTTAGATAAAAAAGTTTTAGAAGTTATTTCAGTTATTGTAAATAGTAAAGATTATAAAAGATGTGTAATGATACGAGAAAAGATGAAAACTAATAAAGAATTAATGAAGTTAATTGATGATTTAAAAGTTGCACAACAAGAATATGTTAAATATCAAAAAAATGAAGATACTGTTTATGAATTAACGAAGAAATTAGAAGATATACCTATTTATGTTAGTTATATGAATTCTTTAGAAAAAGTAAATGAAATGATTTCATATGTTTCTGATGATTTAAATGAATATTTTAATAAATTAGTTAATTAAAAGAGGCTACTTTATGTAGTCTCTTATTTCGTTTAAGATTCTTTCTTTTGTTTTATTGATAAAATCTTTTATTAAGTATATATCAAATATATAACTTTTTTCTTCTTTAGAGTTTTCAATGATAATACTCATTTTATCAATTAAAATATTTAGTTTTTCTTTAGGTATTTCTGTAATTGTAGTATTAGGTATTTGAAACTCTTCATAAAATAATGATAAATCCATGTTATATTCTTCTATTATTTTTATATTTATATTAGTATAGTCTTGATATATTAATTTTTCTAATTGATTTGGTTCAACATGTATAATAGTTCCATCCATTAATCTTACAGAATTACTTTGTACTAAAGTGTTTAAAAATTTATCAAACCATAATTTATCTGTAAAAAGATGAATATAATAACCTAAATCAAAATCATTTTTATAAAAGTTAGGATATTTATTTATAAACATTTTAATATTAGGTACATCTTTTTTTTCTTCATATAGAAAATGTGATTGTTGTTTAGTTTGTCCTATTTGTTTTGCGATATCTGGGGCAATAGAGCCTAAGTAATAGTCTTTTTTATTTTCTATATTAAAGTATGGTTCTAATACTTTAGCGACTGCTAAATGAATAATTGCTGATGCCATATACTACCTCCGATAATAAGTTTATCATAAATTTAATTTTTAGTTAATTAAAATTTTTTATTGCATACATTATGATAGGAGGGGTAGATATGTCTAGTTATAAAGAAATTGTGACAAAAGCAGTCATTGGTAAAGGTAAAAAGTTATTTACTAATGAGTATGTTGTAGATGTAGAAAAAGATGTTTCAACTATTTTAGGGTGTTGGGTTATTAATCATAATTTTCATGGAGAAATGGTTAAGAATGATATTGTCATTACAGGTAGTTTTGATGTTAATATTTGGTATTCTTATGATGATGATACAAAGACTGATGTTTTAAAAGAAACAAAGAGTTATCAAGAGACAGTTCATATGAGACATGATAGTGAAGATAGTTCTGGTGAAGATATTATTGTTCGTAGTTTAAAACAACCTACTTGTAGTGAAATATCTATAGATGGTAATAAAATACATTATACAATTGAAAAAGAACTTGGTATTGAATTAGTAGGAGATGTTAAAGTTAAGATAGAAGCTAATGAAGATGAAGAACCTTGGGATGAAATTATTGATGATACAGTAGATGTTGATACAGATAAATTAGATGATGGTTTTATTGATGAAAATATTTAGCACTATTAAGTGCTTTTTTTGATATAATCTTTTTAGAGGTATTGGGTATGAGAGATAAAAAGATTTATATTATAGTAGGTATTATAGTTGTTGGATTGTTTGCTTTTATATTTTGGTTGTTTTTTGCGATTGTTTCTTATAGGAGAGCAATATATTCTTATGAAACAATGGGTAAAGCTTGTTATAAGGATGAGTATAAACTTTATTATGAGAAAGATGATGTTAAGTATTATAGTGCTTGTTTTGATGAAGTTAATGTTATTGAAGAAAGATTTATTTTTAAGAAGAAGTATCCTTTAAAAAAATATATTGCTGATGATAGTTTTCGTGATATGTTACAAAAAGAAATAATTTATAAATATCAATATGAATTTGGGATTCAAACTGATTATTATATAAGTAATTATAATACGTCAGCAGATGGAGATTTAGTTATTACAAAGTGTAGTGAAAGTGATGAAACAAGTTATTATATTCATCGTAATGAAGATCATACTTTATGTTCTTTTCTTCATAGATATCATGAACAAAATAAATAGTAGGAATTATTTTATCTTTGTGTTATAATATGGGGTGTTTGGGGGATATTTATGAAAGATTTGCAACATGATTTAGAAATTGCTAGGTCTATAATGGATGATTATGATGATTATTATGGTGTTGAACCTGATAGATTATATCTTAGAAGTAATGAACCTTTAGATTTTATTTTTGCAAATATTGATGTTTTAGGAAAAGATGTTTTATCTGTACTTGCTTCTAGTGATCAATTGTTTTCTTTTTGTTATGGGGGAGCGAAAAGTGTAGATTGTTTTGATATTAATCCTTTGACAGAGTATTACTATTATTTAAGACGTTTTGCGATTGAACAAGGATTAGGTCCTTATCCTTATGATTTTAATAATGAAAAATTAAGAGATTTGCTTAAAAAAGTAAAACCTAAAACTCCAGAAGAACAACAAGCTGTAAATTTTTGGTTACGTTTAGAAGATGAGTATAGAGGACTTATGTATGGTCCATTATTTTTCTCTGTTTTTCCAGCAGGAAATACTACATATGAAGGTAGGGAAGAGGGACTTATTGATGTTCTTCCTCAAAAATCATTAACTTTTCGTAATCAGAATATATTTAATCCTTTTGATATGGATTCAACTTACGATATTATTTATACTTCAAATATATTAGAGAATGCTAGAGGAAGTGTTCGTCATTTAAAAGTTTGTCGTGATAATTTGGATAAGTTGCTTAATCCTGGTGGGATTGTTGTTTCAACTAGAGTGTTACGTGATGGTGAAGATAATATGGCTTTAAGAGAAAGAGAGATATTTGAAGAAGTTTTTGATTATGTACCTGGTGCTAGTAGAATTAGTAGTGTTACGGGTAGAAGTGACCAACCATATTATGTTTATCAAAAAAAATAAGTGTTATCAA
>CALVJZ010000075.1 GCA_944332465.1 uncultured Bacilli bacterium
TTGCGTCTATCACGATCTAAAATAACTTCACATTCATCATTATAAGAAATTACACCATCTAATAATTTAACTTTATGAATATGTTGTCCATTAGGAGCTTTAAAACAATCTAATAAACGTGCCTTAAAATTTTTCCCAATAATCATACCAGTATCACTAACTTGTCCACCACTTTCTGCGTAGCAGCAAGTTCTCTTTAACGCAATATAACAATCATGATTAATTTTAGGTACAATACTATCTTTAGAAAAAATAGCTAAAACATTTGTCTTTAAACGATAAATACCATATACAAATTGACTTTCATCTTTAAAATCTAATAAAACTTTCTTTTGACTAGCCATACTAGATTTATTTTTAGCATTCTTCTTAGCTAGTTCTTTTTGAATATTCATGTATTTATCAAATTCTTCTCTACTCACTTTAAAACCTAGTTCAGTTAAATATTCTTCTGTAAGTTCAAAAGGAAAACCATATGTATCATATAGTTTAAAGGCATCTTCACCACTAATAGTACCATCAATTGATTCATCAACTAATTCTTTTAAACGTCTTTCTCCAGCTTCAAGAGTCTTTAAAAACAACTTTTCTTCTTCAAGTACTAACGCTTCTACATCAGCACGTCTATCTACTAAATAAGGGTATGCTTGTTTCATAACTTCTACAACAGAAGATACTAATTTATAAAGAAATGGTTCATTAAGACCTAAATTGCGTCCAAATCTAACACTACGACGAAGTAATCTTCTTAAAACATAACCACGACCATTATTATCAAAAAAAGCTCCATCTGCTAAAGCAAAGGTAATTGCTCTAATATGATCAGCAATAATTTTAAACTCTTTTTGACCACTATAAGAAAATTTAACTAATTTTTCAATATGTTCTATTATAGGTACAAATAAATCAGTTTCAAAATTGCTATCAACTCCTTGAAAAATACAACACCAACGCTCAAGCCCTGCACCAGTATCTATATTTTTACTAGGTAGTTCAGCATAATCTTCTCTCTTAACTCCCTCTTTAGCATTAAACTGACTAAAAACATTATTCCATATTTCAACAAATCTTTCTTGGTCTTCATCTTTTTTAAACTTTTCTAAAGCATCATTATTAGGATCATACTTTTCTCCACGATCATAAAATATCTCTGAATCAGGTCCACATGGCCCTTCTCCTATTTCCCAAAAGTTTTCAGCAAGTGGAATTAAATGACTTTCATCTAAACCTTCTTTAATCCATACTGCTTTAGCTTCTAAATCATTTGGATAATATGTAACATAAATTTTTTCTTTTGGAATTTGAAACCATTCATCATCCGTTAATAAATGAAAGGCAAAATGAATAGCATCTTTTTTAAAATAATCTCCTACAGAAAAGTTACCCATCATTTCAAAAAATGTTTGATGACGTTTCGTAAGACCAACATTTTCTATATCATTTGTACGAATACATTTTTGAATATTAACGATTCTTCTACAATCAGGCACTTCTCTTCCATCAAAATATTTTTTTAGTGGTGTAACACCTGCATTAATCCATAACAAACTATCATCATCAATTGGAACTAATGATGCACTTTCTAATTTTTTATGACCATGACTTGTAAAATATTGATACCACATCTCACGTATTTCATTATGTGTCATTTTTCTCATATTACTTCTCTCCTTCATGTTTATTAATATCTTCTAGTATCTCATTTAACCTCTTTTTATAATCATCTAAACTATCGTTATTAAATATATAATAATCTGCATAAGCAATTGGTCCACCCTTAGCTAAATTATTAATTTCAGATAAATCACGATAAATAATATCTTCTCTAGTAAAAGGTCTATCAACTCTTTCACTAACTCTTTTATAACGAAGTTCTTTATCAACTACAACACACACAAGTTTTAAATTAGGAAACTTATCAATTAAATATTGATACTCATACCAAGAATAAAGTCCATCTAAAACAACATTTCCTTTTTCTAAAGACTCTCTAATATCTGGTTCCAAAAACTTAGCATAACATTCAGGACCATGATCACGTCTTAATTTTTCACGAAATTCTTTTTCACTCTTACCATCTTTTGTACGTTCAATACCTGCTTCTTGCATTAACTTATAAGTTATTCCTCCAAAATATAACTTCGTCCAACCTCTATTTTCTAATTCTTCAGTAGCAATACTTTTACCGCTACCACTCATACCAACAACCGCAATTAATTTATTCATGTATATCACCTTCACCTTTATCTAAAGCTTCTTCAATTCCAATAATTTTATCAGCTTCTTCTAACAATCTATCTTTAGATGTATTTCGAACAATATAATCATAATCACTATATTCTTCCATTTCAGTCTCTGTTATATGTTTCTTCTCTTCATCACTTAATTTATTATCATAATCTTCTCTAATAACATGAATAATTTTTATATTAGGAAATCTTCTTTTTAATTCCTCAAACTCAAAAATAAGTCTTCCATCAGCAATAATAAAAACATCAAAGAAATTTTTTAAAATATCGATATCCTCACACAATCTATCAATCAAAAAATATTTTTTACCTAACTTCTTTTGAATAATTTCAATACCCATTTCTTGAAAAAATTGTCGCGGTTTATCAGCCATATTTCCATCCCAACTAAAATAGTTTTTGGCATATTCATATAAAGGTGTAGTTATATGTAAAATACAAGTATTATAACCATTAAAATCATATTGTCTTTTCATATATCTACCAAATAAATCTTTACCGCACCCTGCTTTTCCTGCTAATAAAAATATTTTCATAAAATTCCTCCTAAATACAAATAAAAGACCTAGTTAGGAGCGCTTACGCACGGTACCATCCTATCTTGGTCTTAATTACAATAACGGCTTTCCCGGTAAAACTCCAAAAGTAGCTTCAAAAAAGATTTTAAAATGTTTTCACCAACCACATTCTCTCTCAATAAAATTACTTTTCTTACTCATCTTTTATCTATGTTTTACTAACTTCTAATTCTTTCTCTTCTTCACCTATAACTTTTCCATAAACATCAATCTTTTCGTTAATAAAGGTAAGAATAATCTTTAATGCTGCTATCACAGGTGTTGCAACAATCATACCTATAATACCAAAGAAATGTTGGAAAATCAAGAGTCCTATCATAATAGTTACAGGATGTAATTTCATTGTATGTCCCATAATCAAAGGTTGATAGAAATTGTTTTCTAAAAGTTGTACTACAACAATAGATATAACACAACAAATACCAACAACTGGATCCATCATAAAGCCTACAATAACAATAGGAATCGCTCCAATATAAGGTCCAAAATATGGAATAATATCTGTAAGGGCACAGAAGAAAGCAAATACTAATGGAGCTTGTAATCCACTAAGTGTAAGCCCAATAGCTTGTGTAATAAATACAAGCGTCATCACTAGTAAAACTCCTTGAACATAACTGCGAAGAGACTCATTTAAACGTACAACAAGTTCAGTTGCTCCTCCTCTAAAACGTTTAGGTAAAAAATTTAAAAAATTACGACTTAATTTATCAAAATCAAATAACATATAAAAACCAATCATAAGTCCTAAGAAGAAAGATACACCACCATTAAATAAAGCTGTAATAAAGTTTATTGCCATCTCTGGAATACGTGTCGATAAACTAACACCAAATGTTTCTATTGAATGATATAACTGATTTATTAATGAGGTAAAATCATAATCAAAAGCATTATTTAAATCGATAACTACACCATTAAGAAAACCTTTAAACTCACTAACTAGACCAGGTATATTACCAATAAAGTCTTTAACTTGACTACCAAGAGCAGGAATAAGTAAAACAATAATTAATGATAATATCGCAATAAAAAGTAAATAAGCAAAAATACACGCTAATATCCTAGGTACTTTTTTACCTTGTAAAAATTTAACAAACGGATCTAAAAGCCATGCTATAATAAGACCAATAAAAATAGGAGAAATAACAGCAATAAACTCACCTAATATTTTTAATGCATGCCATTCTTTAATCAAATAAGTACCAAGTAATATTAAAGCAATAATTGTCATGACATAAAATATTCTAACTATTTTTTTACCCGTAAACAAAATGTCATTTAAACTGCCAAAATCTACATTACTATCCTTTCTCTTCCTAAAAAGCATATCCTCATCTCCCTATCATAAAATAAGTATAACATATAAAAAAATTGAATAAAAGATAAAAAAGAAAAAGTTAATAAATTGACGCCAAAGAAAAACAAATGATATAATTTATAGGAAAGTGATGCCTATGAAAACAATAAAAGAAAATATAAAAAATGAAATAATAATTAAAAATTCAAAGTTTATTACTCTATTAATAAAAATAACTAACGAAAAAGAAATAAAAGAAAAACTAAAACAAGTAAAAGAAGATTATCCAAAAGCAACCCATTATTGCTACACATATAAAATAGGAGAAAACATAAAGAAAGCCTCTGATGATGGTGAACCATCAGGTACAGCAGGACTTCCTATGTTAAACATCTTAGATAAGGAAAATATAACTAATATTTTAGCCATTACAATTCGTTATTTTGGTGGAATTAAACTAGGTGCTGGTGGATTAATAAGAGCATACTCTAACTCTGTAAAAGAAGCTCTAAATAAAGTAAGTACTAATGAATTAATAAATGGTTACTTAGTAACGATAACTTTTCCATATAACAAAGAAGATGAAATAACAAAGAAAATCGAAAAAGAAAACATTATAGAAAAAACATACTTAGAAAAAATAACATATAAAGTTAAACTAGAAGAAACATCACCACTTTTAAAAAATGCTAAAATAATAGAAAAAACATATATTGAAAAAAACTTAACAACTAATTAAAAAGAGTAATTTTAGATATTATCAAAATTACTCTTTTATATTACATTTACAAAACTTATTTAGTCTCTATCTCTTTTCTTAGACTTTCAACTACTTCTTTATCTAGCCCCGTATATTTAACAATAGTATCACTATCTAATCCATAATTTATCATATTCCGTGCAGATTCTATTCTACCTTTTGATAATCCTTGCTCTAAACCCTGTGATAACCCTTGTTCTAGACCTTGAGATATTCCTTGTTCTAGACCTTGAGATAACCCTTGAGATAAACCTTCCTCTATCCCTTCAGCGTATCCTCTTTCCTCTGCTTCATGTAATCTTGTATTCTCTATTTTTCTATTGTCTTCTTCTGC
>CALVJZ010000076.1 GCA_944332465.1 uncultured Bacilli bacterium
ATAGTTTTTCATCCAGATGTTTTGTCTCATACTTTTAATGAAGATAAGTTAGATATTGTTAAAAATACAACGAGAAGCAATTTATCTTCAATAAAAGAAGATGGTGCTAGTTATAGTTTACTTCGCTTATTTGAGGTTATGGATAAGGGAAGAGTTTCTAGTTATCGAATGGTTGGATATTTAGAAGATTTAGAAAAGATTACGGGCGAAACATTATATGATTATTATACTAAGATGATACGTAGTGATTTAGTTGATGTTTTTGTTGTGGGAGATTTTGATGTTAAAGAAATGGTTCAAATGATACGTGAAAATATTCCTATTAAAACAGTAAAAAGAGAGAAAGTTCCTTATTTACTTGAAGATATTAGACCAAGGTCTAGAAGAATTTTTGCGAAAGAAAAAATAGATACTAGTCAATCTAAATTAGCAATTGGGTGTAGATGTCATAAATTAAGTAGTTATGAAAGAAATTATGCTTTAACATTATATAATGTTATTTTAGGTGGTAGTGCGGATTCTAAGTT
Organism: uncultured Bacilli bacterium; assembly: GCA_944332465.1. Taxonomy (GTDB): domain Bacteria; phylum Bacillota_I; class Bacilli_A; order RF39; family UBA660; genus Faecimonas. The sequence goes on from CALVJZ010000076.1 coordinate 528, forward strand.
GTTTCGTGAAGTAAGAGAGAAATATTCTTTATGTTATACAATTAATTCAGTTCCTAATAAATTAGATAGACTTTTAATTATTAGAGCAGGAATAGATAAAGAAAACTATCAAAAGACATTAGAACTTATTGAAAAAGAATTGCTATATATGCGTAAAGGTAATTTTAGTGATGATGATATAAAAGTTGCGAAAGAGTATTATTTAACAGCTTTAGATGAAGTTGAAGATAATCCTAATCGTATAATGGATAATTATTATATGATGGAGTTACTTGGAACTGATGATTTAGATTTAAAACGTAAGAATATTATGAAGGTTAGTAAGAATGATATTATGAAAGTGGCTAAAAAGATAAAAATGGATACGGTATTTTTGCTAGAGGGTGATAGTGATGAAAAAAACTAATTTAAAAAACTTAGATTTAACAGCTTATACAGAAACTTTAGAAAATGGATTAGATGTTATTTTTATACCGTTTCCAGAAAAGAAAAACTATTTTATTAGTTATGCTACTAGATTTGGTTCAACTATTACTAGTTTTGTACCTGGTGGAGAAAAGAAGACTAAAAAAGTTCCTGATGGAATAGCGCATTTTCTAGAACATAAAATGTTTGAACAAGAATCAGGTGAAGATCCTTTTACTTATTTTTCAAAGAGTGGAACAGGAGCGAATGCTTCTACTTCTTATGATAATACACAGTATATTTGTTATGGTACAAAAAACTTTTTAGATAATTTGCGTTACTTAATTCAGTTCGTTAATCATCCTTATTACACTGATGAAAATGTAGAAAAGGAAAAAGGTATTATTGCGGAAGAGTTAAAGATGTATGCTGATTTACCAGATATGCAGTTAGAGACAAGGCTTAGAGAGAATATATATCATGTTCATCCTAGACGAATTGATATAGGGGGAACAGTTGATGAAATTAATAAAATAACTAAAGAAGATTTATATCTTTGTTATAATAATTTTTATAGTCCTAATAATATGTTTATTTTAATTGTTGGTAATTTTCCTATGGATGAAGCAATGAAGGTTATTCATCAAGAAATTGATAATAGAGAAAACTTAGAAGAAGTTGAAGTTAGTGAAATAAAAGAAAAAGCTAGTGTTCGTAAGAAGGAAGATAGTTTTGTAGGAAATATTCAAGTTCCTAAGATTGGTTTAGGACTTAAAATAGATATTTCTAGTTTAGGAAAAATGGGTGATTTAGAACTTGATTTATACTTAATGATGTTTAGTACGATGTTATTTGGTTCATCATCATTATTTAGGGAAGAAGCTCGAAGTGAAAAGTTATTTAATAATTTCTTTATGGATTGGGATAATACAGAAAATTATAAAACATTTATGATTATGGCTGCTACTAATCAACCTAGTAAGTTAATTTCAGCTATTAAGAAAGAACTATTAGAACATAATTTGGATGAAGATATGTTTAATCGTATGAAAAAAGTTTGGATTGCTAATGAAGTAAAGATGGCTGATTATATTGATTCTACGGTAAATAATGTTTTTGATGATATGATACGTTATCATAGAGTAATTCCTAATAAAGTTGATATTATTAGAAAAATGGATATTAAAACTTTAGAAAAGATAGTTTCTAAAATAGATTTTGATAATATGAGTGTTGTGACTATGAAAGTAGCTGAAGAAATTTTGTAAAGTGTCAAATGATTGACACTTTTTTTGTTTTGTGGTATAATGTGAACAGTTTTAAAGGGGGATTCATATGAAAGGATTTATTAAAAAGAATTTTTTGCCTTTGGTCGTAGCTGGTGCAATTGCTCTTGGTAGTGGTGGAACAGTTATTTTTCATAAGATTGCTAGTACGCCTAGTGATACTAGAGTGGAAAATGAAGTTGGTACAGATGATTTTATACCGGGTTTTATCGCAAGTGATCAATTTAGTATTTTGGATGCTGGTAATCATAAAGATTTTGGAATATTGTTTTTAGATCAAAAGCTTGATTATTGTAGGGATAATGGAATTTCTTGTGGAATTAAAGTTCATATTGATACAGATAGTTTAGGTAGTGTTTATGAAGATGTAGATTATGTTAAAGGTCTTGTTAGAGATAATAATATTACTTATCCTGTATATTTAGACGTTGATAAATTACTTAATGATAATAATTTAGATGTTGATACTTTAAGTAAGTTTGCTAGTACCTTTTTAGAAAAGTGTAGTGATAATGGTATTTACGTTGGCTTATATGGTACTGATACTAATTTGTGTTTATTTAAAGAGTATACAGGTATTACTTCATATGATGCTTATTTAGTACAAGATAGTGAGGAAATTAAATATGATGGTGTTTATAATGTTAAAAAAGATTTAGATGGTAATATTACTTCTGCAGTTAATTTAGAAACAGTTATTTCACAAAATGGTAATAATACTAGAGAAAGTTTTTATAGTGATTTAGCTTATACTTGTAAGGAAAATGAAACTTTACGAGATATTGCTTTTAAATATGGAGTTAGTGTTAATGATTTACGTGCTTTTAATGATATTGATGATGATCATTTGTCTGAAGGTACTATTATACGTATTCCAAGTGAAATAGGTAAAAAAGCAAGTGGAGATTATTCAACATTGGATAGTCCTTTACGAGGTGCTGATTTATCTTATGCTCAAGGAATGAATATAGATTGGGAAAAAATGGCTGATAATTTTTCATTCTTGATTTTTAAATGTAATGAAGGGTTAATGCCTGATGAGTGTTTTGAAAATAATATTACAAATGCAAATAATTATAATATTCCAGTAGGTGTTTATACTTACAATGCTTATGATAAAGAAAATACTTCTTCTTTAGAAGATTTTATTAATAATGAAAGAGAACAAGTACAGTTAACACTTCAATCTATTTTAGGAAAAAATGTTAGTTATCCTGTATATTTAGATGTTGAAATGAGTTCTGGTGAAGATTTTTATGAACATTTTGATTCTGAATATGTTTCTCATATGTTAAATATTTGGATGGAAGAAGTATCAAATGCTGGTTATACACCTGGTCTTTACTGTAATCAATCTGGGTTAGAAGCATTACAGTCTATGGTTAATTATCCTTTAGAAGATAGATTTGAACTCTGGGTAGCAGGTGGAGAACAATATATGGCTGGTAAAGAAGATGTTCCTTTTGAAGATGTTGTTCCATCTTCTATATTAGAAGATAATCCAGCAATTTCTATGGCACAGTCAACAGATAGTGCAGTAGGTGCAGGTGCTGGTAATGGTAAAGGTCATTTAGATGTTAACTTTAGTGAGGTTGATTATACCGTAGCAACTGATGATAGTAGTATTTTTCCTATTAAAGAATATAATCATTTGCCAATTAGAGAAGTAGGACTTGGTACCTTAGGAGTTGGTCTTTTAATTGGTGGATCTATTATTGGGGTAAAACACCGAAGTAATGTAAAAGCAAAAAAAAGGTAATTGCTAAAGCAAAAAAGATACATTATAATAATTTTAAATAAACGATGAAGAGAAAAAGTAGTTTATCCTCTTATTTTAGTGATGTTACCGGTTGGTGAAAGGTAATAATAATGATAAATGAAGCGCGTCTTGGAGTTTATATCGCAGAAAAAGCGTTATATTTTTAAGTGCATAGAAATCTATGAAGTAAGGTGGTACCGCGGTTTTTCGTCCTTACATTATAGATTTCTTTTTTTATTTTTAGGAGGTATGATTATGAATATAAAAAAATATATTATAGAAAATGTTGAAAAAATATTAGGTGTTACAGTTATTGTAGAAGTTCCACCTAAAGATGAAATGGGAGACTATAGTATTCAGTGTGCAAATTATCGAACTGCTGAATTAAAGAGTCCTATGGATGTTGCGAATTATATTAAAGAACACTTTGAAGATAGTGAGGGTTATTTTAAAGAATTAAAAGTAATAGGACCTTATCTAAATTTTTATATAGATTATAGTGTTTTATCTAAAAGTGTCATTGAAAAAATAGAACTTGAAAATAGTAGTTATGGTTCAAATCATCAAGGAAATGGTGAAAGTTTACTAGTTGAACATACTTCAATTAATCCTAATGCAGAACCACATATTGGAAGATGTAGAAATAGTTTGATTGGAGATTTTATTGCTAATTTATATCAATTTTTAGATTATGATGTAGAAAGACATTATTATATTAATGATTTAGGTAAAAAGATTGCCTTACTTATTATTGGTATAGAAAAGTATGGTCTTAAGAATGATGATTTTTCTTCTATTTTAGATGTTTATGTAAAAATTAGTAAAGATGCTAAAGAAGATAGTGGTATTGAAGAAGAAGCTTTTTCTTATCTTGAAAAAGTAGAACATGGCGATAAAAAAATGATTTTAAAATTCAAAAACATTACTGATAAGTGTGTAGAAGGACAGTTAAAGATATTTAGTGAATTAAATATTTTCTTCGATATATTTACACATGAATCTGATTATGTTTATGATTCTGGTAAGATTGATGAAGTGTTAGATAAGTTAAGAGAAAAGAATAGATTAAAAGAAGATGAATTGGGTAGATACTATGTTGATTTAAGTGGTTATGATATTCCAACAAAAGAACCAGTATTGGTTTTAACAAGATCTAATAAAACGACTCTTTATCCAATGAAAGATATTTTATATACTATGTATAAGATGGATAGAAATCCAAAACATAATTTTATTGT
>CALVJZ010000077.1 GCA_944332465.1 uncultured Bacilli bacterium
GTTGACATACCAGTTCCTTTAATTCCTATACAATAGTATTTCATGTTCTCACTTCTTTCTATTATTAGTATACGTTAGTTTTTGTTTTTAGTAAAGTTTATAATATTTTATGATATATGTTCTAGTTTTATTAGTTCTCGTTCTTTTTTCGAATAAATACATCCACAGTAATCTTGTCTATATAAATTAAAATTTTTAGATAGTTCAATACTTCTTTTATAACCGTTTTTCTTTTTAAAGTCAGCGTAAAGATAAGTTGACGTATATTCTTTATCTAATTTTGTTCCTATTTCATTTAACCAAGTACTATTTTTATAAGGGCTGATTGATAAGGTTGTTGTAAAGTAGTCAAAGTTTAACTCTTCTGCTACTTTTGCTGTTTCTTTTAGTCGTAGTTCATAACACTTATAGCAACGTTTTCCTCTCTCTTTTTCTTTTTCTAGTCCTTTTGCCATATCAAAGAATTCTTTAGGATTATATCTTCCTCTTAATACTTTTATATTTTTTGTATTTAATGTTTTTACGAAGTGTTCTATTTCATGTAATCTTTTTTGATATTCATCTTCATCTGTAATATTAGGATTATAGTATAAAATAGTGATATCAAAGTATTTAGAAATACGTTCTAAGACAGCAGATGAACATGGTGCACAACAAGCGTGTAATAATAGTTTATTTTTCTTTTTATCTAAATTTTCTATTTGTTTTTCCATTTCTAAATCATAGTTCATAGCCCTCACCTCGTCTTTGTAATTATACCATAATTTATAGTTTTATGATATAATTTTTTAAGGTGAATGATATGTATGATTATATTATTTTAGGGCATCAGAATCCTGATGTAGATAGTGTTGTAAGTGGAGTTTTATTAGAAAATTATCTTACTAGACAAGGAAAAAAAGCTTGTTTTATGATACCTGATTTAAAAATAGATGAAGAAACAATTTCTATTTGTATGTCTTTTGGACTTAATCCTAAAAAGTATCAAAGAAAGCTACCAAAGGAGAAAAATAAATATATTTTAGTTGATCATCATGAAAGAGATGTTATAGGCGAAGTTGTAGGTGTTATTGATCATCATCCTACTATACAGACATATTCTTATCCTTTTTATCTAAATGAAAATGTTAGTTCTACTGCTTGTTTGTTAGTAAAAGGAAATGAAGATTATTATACGAAAGATGAAATTCAGTTAGCTATTCTTGCGACTATGGTTGATACTGTTTCTTTTCATTCTATGAAAACAAGAGATGAGGATATTACTTGGACTAATGAAATGTGTAAAAAATATAATTTTGATTTTTCTAAGTTATATCAAGCTGGTCTTGCTATTACAGATATTTCTTCACCAGAAGTATTTTTAACGCATGGATTAAAGAATTATAATATAGGTGATCATCATATTGCTTCATCTTATGTTTCTCTTGCGAATATAGAAGAAAAAGAAAGTGATATTATGCTTGCATCTTCTTATATTGAAAATTATATAAAAGAAAATAATTTAGAACGATTTATTATGATTGTTCATGATATGAGCAAGTTTTGTTCTACGATATTTACTTATTATCCTGATCGTGTTTCGGTTGAAAAAGTTGGTCATATTGTATCTAGAGGTAGAGAAGTAATACCAAGAATTGAAAAAGTGTTATTAAAAAGGTAGAAATTTTGTATTTTCTGTCTTTTTTTTCATATATATTATTATGAATTCTATTATAGTTAGTTTTTTTATTACGATGTTTTCAGGGTTATCTACTCTTTTTGGAGTAGTTCCTATTTTTATTAAAAAATTTAGTGAAGAAAAAATATTACCTTGTTGTTTTTTGTTTGCTAGTGGTGTGATGCTTACTATTTCTTTTTTATCACTGATGCCCGAAGGCTTTATCCTTTTTAGGGAAAATAATTTTGTATTTCCAAGTGTTTTGTTTACAGCTATTTTTGTTGTGGTTGGAATTCTTTTTTCTTCTAAAATATCAAAAAGGATAGAAGAGAAAATTTCTTCTAATTATTTATATCGTTTGGGTATTGTTACAGTGATTGCTTTAATGTTTCATAATATTCCAGAGGGTATTACTACTTTTCTTTCTAGTAGACATGATTTATCGTTAGGACTCACTTTATCTTTAGGAATAGCTTTACATAATATTCCGGAAGGGATTAGTGTTGCGGTGCCAATTTATTATGCTACAAAAAGTAAAAAGAAAGCTATCTTTTTTACTTTTATTTCTGGTTTTTCAGAGTTTATTGGAGCGGTTTTAGCCTATTTATTTTTAGCTCCATTTATTACAAACTTTATTTTAGGAGCTATTCTTTCTATAGCAGCAGGAATAATGATTTATATTTCTATTTATGAGTTAATCCCTACTTCTTTTAAATATCCATTAAATATTAGAATTTTATTATACTTTTTCGTAGGAATTTTTGTTATGGTTTTATGTCATTTTTTAATATAAAAAAACTAGAGTTTTACTCTAGTTCAAAGGCACCAGTATATAGTTGATAATATGTACCTTTTTGGTCTATTAATTGGTTGTGATCGCCACGTTCAATAATTCTACCATGATCTAGTACCATAATTGCTTTTGAGTTTCTTACGGTTGATAATCTATGAGCAATTACTAAGACAGTTCTTCCTTCCATAAGTTTATCCATTCCATCTTGAACAATTTTTTCGGTTCTAGTATCGATTGATGAAGTTGCTTCATCTAGAATCATTACTGGAGGATTATTGATAGCACATCTTGCAATAGCAAGTAATTGTCGTTGACCTTGTGATAATTCAGAACCATTACCAGTTAACATAGTATCATAACCGTTTGGTAATCTTCTAATGAAGTTATCAGCATTAGCAAGTTTTGCAGCTTGAATTACTTCATCATCTGTAGCGTTACTTTTACCATATTTGATATTTTCTTTAATAGTTCCCGTGAAAAGGTTTGTATCTTGTAAGACCATACCTAGTGAATGACGTAAGTCATCTTTTTTAATCTTTTCAATATTTATTCCGTCATAACGAATTTTACCACTATTAATATCATAAAAACGATTTAATAAGTTTGTAATTGTAGTTTTTCCTGCTCCTGTTGCACCAACGAAAGCTATTTTTTGACCTGGTTTGGCATATAGAGAAATATCGTGTAAAACTATTTTTTCCTCATTATATCCAAATGTTACGTTTTCTAATTCTATTTTACCTTTTAAATCAATATATTCTAGCCTTCCATCGTGATGTGGATGTTTCCAAGCCCAACTACCTGATTCGTCTTTTGTTTCAACATAGGTTCCGTCGTCTTGTTTGTGGACTCTAACTAAGGTAACATATCCTTCATCTTGTTCTGGTATTTCATCCATCATAGTAAAGATTCTACTTGCTCCAGCCATAGCCATAATAATAGAATTAAATTGGTTCATTACTTGGTTAATAGGTTGCGCAAAGTTTCTTGTTAATTGTAAGAAAGAAATGATGGTACCAATGGATAATGATAGGTATCCATTGATTGTTAAGATTGTTCCAATAAGAGCGATTGCAACATATTGAATGTTTCCTAAGTTATTAGCAATAGGCATTAAGATATTAATAAACTTATGAGCTTGATACATATTGTTGTATAAATTTTCGTTTAGTTTATCAAAATCTTTTTTAGCTTCTTCTTCGTGGGTGAAGACTTTAACTACTTTTTGTCCATTTAACATTTCTTCTATATATCCATTTACTTTACCTAAAGTATATTGTTGTTTTAAGAAATATTTTGAGCTTTTTGATGATATTGTTTTAGTAACTATAATTGTAAGTAGTGTGAAGACTACGACAAATAAAGTTAGAGTAAAACTTAAATAAACCATAGAACAGAAGATAGCAATGATACTAAAGACGGAAATAATTATTTGAGGAAGACCTTGTGATAACATTTGTCTTAAGGTATCTGTATCGTTAGTATAATGACTCATAATATCTCCATGAGTATTTGTATCAAAGTATCTAATTGGTAAATGTTCCATTTTGGAAAACATTTCATTTCTAATGTCACGTAGTACTCCTTGAGAGATAATAGCCATTAATCTACTATATAAGTATGAAGCAATAATACCAATAATATAGATTGTTGCCATAAAAGTTAGAATTTTAAATAGTTCAGTAAATACAGGATGTTTCATTTTTAATAAAGGAGTGACATAGTCATCAATTAAAGTTTGTAGGAAAAGTGATCCTGCGACACTGGCAATTGATGAGATTATGATACAAACGAAAACAAAGATAAATTGTTTTTTGTAGTTTTTAAAGACATAACTTAATAGTCGTTTAAAAGTACCTTTTTTAATTTCTAATTTTCTCATTTGTTATCACTTCCTTTTGTTTGTGAATCATATATTTCTTTATAAATAGCATTTGTTTTTAATAGTTCTTGATGGGTACCAATACCATTTATTTCTCCATGATAAATAACAATAATTCTATCACAATTTTCTACAGAAGATATTCTTTGAGCGATAATTAATTTAGTTGTATCAGGAATTTCTTCATTAAAAGCTTTTTGAATTAGACTATCAGTTTTGGTATCTACTGCAGATGTTGAATCATCTAGTATTAATATCTTAGGTTTTCTAAGTAGAGCTCTGGCGATACATAGTCTTTGTTTTTGACCTCCAGAGACATTTGTTCCACCTTCTTCGATATATGTATCATACTTTTTAGGGAACTTTTGAATAAATTCATCAGCTTGAGCTAATTTACATACTCTTTCAACGTCTTTTTTAGTTGCTTTTTCATCTCCCCAGCGAATATTTTCTGTAATAGTACCAGAGAATAATACATTCTTTTGTAAGACACATGCTACTTCTTTTCTTAAGGACTCTAGGTCGTAGTTTTTGACATTTTCTCCTCCTACTTTTAGAGTTCCTTCTGTTACATCATATAATCTGGGAATTAGATTTACTAATGTTGATTTACCTGAACCAGTTCCACCAATGATACCAATTGTTTCCCCTGATTTTATATGCAAGTCAATATTTTTCAAACATTCTTTTTCTTTTTTACCAACGTAACTAAAACTTACATTTTCAAAGTCAATGGATCCATCTTTTACCTCAAAAATTGGATTATCATTATCTTTTATTGTTGGTTCTTCATTTAATACT
>CALVJZ010000078.1 GCA_944332465.1 uncultured Bacilli bacterium
GGTTGTTTTATACTGATTTATGTTTTATATAAAATATTTGTTAGGAAAACCAATATTCAGTTAAGACTAATATTATTTGGTAAAAAGATAGTATTACATTTTAATATAATTATTGTATTTTTGTTGATATTATCAGTTATTCCTATTTATAAATTAAGTGATTCTATACAGTATGCAATGAAAGAGTTATATATAGATGAATACTTAGAAGCTAATCTTCATAGTTCAACTTTCTTTGAAGAAGAATATGTAAATCCTGAAAATGTAAAATTGGAATTTCCAAAGAAAAAAAGAAATTTAATTTATATTTATTTGGAATCTATGGAAGCAACTTATGCAGATTATGATAATGGTGGCGGATATCCATATAATTATATTCCTAATTTAACAGAGTTAGCTTTAGATGATGACAATATTAGTTTTTCTAATACTGATAATTTAGGGGGAGCCCATATGACAAGTGGTACAACATGGACTATGGGAGGAATTGTTGCGGAAACCGCGGGTGTTCCAATTAAAAATATATTTGGACCAAATAGCGAAGAAAGCTATGCACATGGCTTAGTTAATGGAGCTTATGCATTAGGTGATATATTAGAAAAAGAAGGATACAACCAATCTATTATGGTAGGCTCTGATTTATCTTTTGGTGGTAGGCGTGAATATTTTAAGACACATGGAAAGTATAAAAACTATGATTTATATACCGCTAAAGAAGATGAAATTATAGACGATGATTATTATGTTTTCTGGGGATATGAAGATGAAAAGTTATTTGAGTATGCCAAAGAAGAATTAACTAATATTGCTAGTAAGGATGAACCTTTCAATTTTACAATGTTAACAGTGGATACGCATGCACCTAATGGTTATGAAAGTGATTTTTGTCCAAACTATTCTAGCAAACCATATTTAAATGCAATTTATTGTTCTGATATGCAACTTGGTGAATTCATAGAATGGATTCAAGAACAAGACTTCTATGATAATACAACAGTTATTTTAACTGGAGATCATTTAAGTATGGCTAATTATCCTTTTGAAGATGTTGAAGATAGTTATGAAAGACGTGTTTATAATTTATTTTTAAATTCTGCTGTAGAAACAGATAATACTAAAAATCGTGAATTTACTACATTTGATTATTATCCTACTACACTAGCTGCTTTAGGAGTTAAAATAAAAGGTGATAAGTTAGGATTAGGTACGAATTTATTTAGTGATAAAAAAACATTAAGTGAAAAATTTGGTAATGATTATATTGATAAAGAATTATCACAACGTTCTACTTATTACGATGCATGTATAAATTTAGGAAAATGTGACTAAAAAAGATTTCTCATATAATTGAGAAATCTTTTTTTATTTATATTTTTCTAATATATCATCAAATTCGTCTTTTAACCCTCGTTTTTCTTCTGATACTGACTGCATAATCATATAATCTGGTAAAGAGGCATTTCCTTCTACTATTATTGGACCCTCTTTAGTTATAGCAACATCAAATCCAATGTATCTTACTGTTGGAACTAAATTGTAGCATTGTTCTACTAATTTTAAAGCTTCTTTCCAATAAGGTATTTTAAAACCTTCTAATTTAACTTTTGAAATTGGGTGTTCTTTATATCTATTCTTTTTCTTATCTATTCCTGTAGTATTAATCTTTCCAGTTTTTATATCTATGCCGGCAGCAATTCCACCTGCACAGAAGTTATCTACCATTTTGTTTACTCCCATTCTTAGACAGGCTGTTAAAAATTTACATTCTTTACCAGTATTAAAAATTACAATTCTTAATGTATTTACAGATGGAGAAATTTTTTCTAAATCTGGATGTTGAATAATATAATCTTCTATTATTCCATCTTTTTTTCCTTTAATTACTTTAAAAATATCTTTTGCACTGTTGCTACAATCAATAATTGTAAATCCCTCACCTAGTGCTAAGTCTAAAGGTTTATACACAATTTTGTCTTTATCTTTTATAAATTCGGTTAATTTTTCTAGCGTTAAGTCTTTTGTTGAAATAAAGTCTCTTTTTATGTAATCTTTAAAAATAGTATCAAATTTAACTTTATTTTTAAACTTATCTAAATCATTTTTATCATTAAATTTACGAACAAAATTTTCCATATATCCATTTGTTAAATATGTACTTCTTTCTGTTTCATTTAGTTTATCAAAATCAAAGTTTATGTAGTCCTCAACTGATATTTTATATTTCTTTTGACACTTTCTTATATCTTCTTTTACTTCTTTTAGAGGAATATTTATTTCATCAGAATAATCTTTTATCATTTCTTCAAACATTTTATTCTGGTTTTTTTTGTTTATTCTCTTCATTCTTAGTTTCTTTATATTATTATATAATCTTGTCTTATAAATTTTGTTAGTTAATCTATATACCCTAGATCTTTTTATATTTTCTAATTCGGCATATAACCATTCGACATCTTGTTCTAATTCTTCTTTGGTCTTTGGCTCTTTAATTAATGGTTGTTTTTCTACAAATTCTTTAAATTCTTTTTTCTCTAATAACATATTATAAACATTTTCATTATTTGAATGACCATCATGATATAAATAATATGTATGATCTTCATAAATCCACTCAAAATATTCTTCTATATTTTCTTTAAAGTAATCTATATCAAAAACTTTTTTATAGTCATCTAAATTAACATCTAACAGATATAAAGACAATAATTCTCTTCTACATTTTGGACATTTACCACAGTTATATTCTCTAGCTGTACATACATGTACATATTTTTTATATAAATCTGTTTTATATATTCTTTTTAATTTATCAAATCTATTGATTCCTCCACCATCAGAATATATTTTTAAACCGTTATAACTGAAACAATCTAATAATAATAAATCATAATGAGAAGCAGGTACTAAATCATTGTCTTTTATATTGAAGTGAGTATAATCTAAACCAACTGATCCATAATAATATTTTCCCCATAATTTTTCCAAACACAATATTGCAAAAACAGATGAATAAGTACATGTTAACAAATGATTTTGTGGTATTTCTTGATAGAAGTTTGAATCTGTTACAATAAGTGGAATGTTTATTTCTTTAGCTAGTTCTTTTGATTTTTCTATTCTAATTTTTCTGACTTTATCAATTCCAGCATCTTCATAGCACTCATTGAAAGATCCTACATTATTAATACATAAATAATCAATATTAAAATTAGGAATTTCATGATTTATATGTCTTGTAATAGCATATAAAGAATCTACTCCAGCAGAACATCCTGTCCCAACTTTTCCTGCAGATTTAATTGGTTTTTTTGTTTTAATATCAATATTTATCTTTTTTAAAGATTTAGCATGTTTAGATAATACTGTTATAAGTGTTTCTTTAAGTTGATATAGTATTTCATCTGTTACATAACTATCACTTTTAATATCATGACCATTTCTCATCGCATATGATAACATCCCAATTAAAATAGGGTCAACTCTATCATCACATAAATATTTTTCATATTCTTCATCCACTTCATACCAAACACTTTTTCTTTCACTATCAATATCCAAATCAAAAATCAATCTTGCCTTTTTATCTTTTTTCTTAATGTATGGTTTGTGTAAATAAATCATTTTCTATCACCAATTCTATTTTATCATATATTGTATTATTTACAATAAAGAAAAAAGTTATCATCTGATAACTTTTAATAATAGAATATACTCATGTCTACTCTTCCTTCAATTCCTGGAACAGTACCTCTATTTGTATACTGCCATCCTTCATAGGTTCCATCATATGTTAATTCTGGTCCCCATTGTGCTACCCAACCAACATTTGGTCTTAGTGAATCAGGAAATCTTGTTTCAATATAATTTTTTGAAGCATATATTTTTGTGGTCATATTTAATGCACTAGATATTACACTTGCAAAACTATTATACATTTTTTGATATGTTTGCTTACTGATTCCATAGCTATTCTCTCCTGTTGAAGAAATTGACCAATCTTCTAAATCATAATAAATTGAGAAAATATTTGATGCGATATTTGTTTGAGTACTTTTTATAATGTTAACTAAATTGTTAGCTTCCATAGCAGCTTCTTTAGCATTTTCAGCATAACTGAATAAATATACACTATATGGTATTCCTAATCTATTTAATTCACTAACATTTCTAGCATAGTAAGTATCTTGCCAACTAACACCATAACCAGCTCTTAAAATAACAGCATCTACCATACCACTATTTTTAACAGCATCCCAATCTATATCTTCTTGATGGGCAGACACATCAATAACAACTCTTTGATTTACGTATTTCTCAAATACACCTGTCACTTCATTATATTTATAATATCTACCAGCCATTCTTTGAATGCCGACAGCTAAAGTTCCGTCTGGATTATAGTAAACAAATGAATTTCCCTTTGGTCTAAACCCTTGTAAAAATCCATCTTCATTGAATAGATAATCTCTACCCTCAATAGTTTGATTTCCAAATACAACAGTTCCATCCATATTTAAATAAAATGTTTTATTATAATCGTTATCTAAAGTTTGCCAGCCTGTTAGTAGTGCTCCTTTTGTGATTCCAAAGAAATATGTTTTTCCTTCTATTTCTTTAAATCCTCTTACGACATAATTATTTTCAACATAGTAAGTTTTGCCGTCTATTTCTTGCCATCCTTCTTTTACACTTCCGTCTTCATATAGATAGAACCTTCCTTCTGGTAATTCTTGCCAACCAGTTAGTAGCGTTCCTTTTGTCATTCCAAAGAAGTAGGTTTTTCCATCTATTGTACGGAATCCATGTACGGCATATCCACTATCATCAATATAATATTTTTTACCATCCACCTCTTGCCAGCCATATAATCTGTTTCCATTTTTGTCAATTATAAATATTTTGTTGTCTTCTATTACATATAATCCAGAAATTAATATTCCTGTT
>CALVJZ010000079.1 GCA_944332465.1 uncultured Bacilli bacterium
AAAAGAAGTACATTTTCATGTACTTCTTTTTTATTTACCTAACATATTAAGTAAATTGATTTTAAACATATCTTTTTCAGGATGAGCTTTAGAAATCATAACACCTTTATAAGTAGATAACTCAGCACGATGTCCTTCATCTAAAATACCTTCTGGAGTAATATTAGTTAATAAAATGATATGTTTTTCTAAATAAACTGTATAATGTAACATAATTTCACCATGTACTTTAGCAAATAAATCATCAGTAGGTAATTTCAATTCATAAGTAACAGTTTTATTCTTTTCATTACGTCCCACTTCTTTACCTAAAAAATGACCTTTACGTAATTCTGGATAATAACTAAAAGTTAACTTTTTATAAGCTAACATATTATATTTACGAACAGAACGTTCTTTTTTTCTAAAGTCAT
Organism: uncultured Bacilli bacterium; assembly: GCA_944332465.1. Lineage (GTDB taxonomy): Bacteria > Bacillota_I > Bacilli_A > RF39 > UBA660 > Faecimonas. Next base: position 414 of record CALVJZ010000079.1, read on the forward strand.
TCTCATCTAAATATTCAAAGATATAACTTACAACTTCATCTTTCATAATATTCAACCTCCCCAATTTAATATGTACCCCTCTATCCTTGAAGTAAACAAATTATATCATAAATAGCTATAAATGTCAACTCGAACCTCATTTTTTGCCAAAAAAAGATGTGCCTAAACACATCTTAATATATATATTTTACATTATTTTGTATAAACAAACGCTTCATCTTCTGTTTGTTCAGCAGCCATCTCTTCTACCATATCATCAACTAGAGTTTCAACATCAGAAGAACCACTTTGAGTTTGTGCATTATCATTTGATGCAACTGGTTCTGAATATGTTGTAGCTGTTTCAATAACAGGTTCTTCATATTCAATAAACACATCACCATCTGGAGTTGTACCGACATCAAGTGTACCTTCAGGTTGTCCTGAATAACTTGGTTCATTAGCATCAAAATCACTTCCACTTTGATTAGGATCTGGAAGTTCTTCTCCTACACCTGTACCATCTGTTGTTACATCACTAACACTATCATCAAGTGTACCATCACTAGAAGAATGATTATTATCAAAATCTACATTATGATCACCAAAATCATCTTCATTTACTTGACCACCATTATTAATGGTATCATTAGCATCATCTATTTTATCTTGTAAATCTTCTTCATCTTGTTTTATCTCATCTCTAATAGCTTCAGCATCTTTATCAGCTTGATCTTGTAATTCTTGACGATTTTTTTCTGCTTCAGCTTCACCTTCAGCTTTAGCCGCAGCATTTTCTTTATCATATTTATCTTGAATAGCTTTTTCCTGTCTTTCAACTTCAGCTTCACCTACTGCATTAACAGCATCAGCTCTAGAACCATATCCTTCAGAATGTTCTGTACGATAAGATGTAGAAGTTGTAGTATATGAGCCAACTACTTCATAAGAAATACTTTCACTAACTGTACTACCATAAATAAATTCACCATTTTCATCTAAATTGAAATGACCATTTACCCAATCTTGGAATAAATCTAATTGACTTAAATCACGTTCTCTATCACTACTAAAGTAATGATCTTCAGCTTTTAATTTTTCAATTTTTGCAGAAGCAAATTGTTCATAAGTTGGTAAAGATTTGTCTTCGTCCATACAATATGATAAATTTTCAACTTTATCAAATACACCTTGAGCATAATTACATAAACCTAAATCATTAAAGTAATTAATTGCTGGATCAGCCATTGTATGATCAATTTCTAAGTTTTGGAACATCATTTCAGCTGCCGCAACCATAGGTGTAATAGATAATTTATATGAAACAATATCATCTCTTGCTTCACTATGAGAAATACCTACTTCCCTAACTTCACTAGTAATTGGGAAATCTTTATATAATTCTTGATAAAAAGCATTAACAGCATCAATTTGTTCTTGTCCAGTTGTTTCTTTACACCTTAAGAATAAATCATTATATTTATTATAAAAATCTATTCCTTCTTGAGAATTTAATAATTGAGATAAATCAACAGGCATATCTCTTGTCTCTAAAACAAAAGCTCCCATTAATTGTAAAGTACCTTCTTTATAAGCATTTGTTAAATCTAAAGAATCAAATTCAGTACCATTAATCATTGCTTTAATTTCATCTTTAGTAAAGTCATTATAAGCTAAATTTAAAGCCATAACTTCTTCCCAAGATAATGCAGCACGTACATCTTTATGATTATTTTCTAAATATTTATCAGCAAAAGTACCATTAAAATACTCTAAATAATTACCAATCTTAGACATCTCACTTGCTTGAACCTCAGAATTAGTAACTGCTAATAATTGATCAAAACTTAAATTATCTAAAACTTCATTTGTAATTGCTCCGCTAGCAAGCATCTCTTTAACTTGTTCTAAACTAATTTCTCCAGAATTAATTAAATTTACTAATTCTTCATCTGTAAGTTCATTTAATTCTTCATCAGTTAAATCTAAAGTTTGACTAGCAGTTTCTGGAGTAGCCTGTTTACTTACATCACCAGATGCACAACTAATAAGACCTAATGCAACTGCAACTGCTGTAATAGCAGCAGCAACTTTTCCAAAGAATCCCTTTCTAGTTGACTTTTTCTTAGCTTTCTTAGTACTTACCTTTGCTTTCTTTGTACTTCCTTTAGAATGTTCTTTAACTGCACTATCTGCAAAATCCTTAGCACCTTTAACTACATCATCTTTTTTCTTAGCAATTTTATCTTTAATCTTTTCTTTAGGATTAGCTTTTTTCTCTAATTTCTTTGCGGCACGATTCTTAATCTTATCATTAATACCATCAACAACTCCCTTGAATTTTCTCCAAAGTCCCACGAAAGGCGCTGCCAATAGTCCTAAAAATCCCGTTCTTTTTTCATCTTCGATATCATCATCTTCATCTAAAGATGAATCATCGCTATCTTTTTTTCTACTAGCAGTTTTACTAGCTGTTTTACTATCTGGTGTGCTTGTAGTTTTAGTTTCTGTTTTACCAGTTGCTTCTTCACCTGAATCTTTTTTTGTCGAAGAATTCTTGCCACCATTTATAACTGTTAAAGGGTCTCTTCTTTTATCTTCTTCATCAGAAGATTTAACTGGAGTCCCTTTAGCTTTACCATTATCAGGAACAAAAGTAAATGGTGTTGTCTTTCCATCAGTATTTACACGATAATTTGGTCTATTAGGATCAAAATTAGCAATACTTCTAAACTTATTATAATTTTTAGTTAAACCTTCAGCTGTAGTTTCTTGTAAAAGCACACTATTACTTTTAGCTAAAGCTTTAGCAGTATCAACATCAACAATCTTAACAGTACCATCTGCATAAAAGACAGCAGCTTGATCCCAATCAGTAGTTACAAAATTATCATCTGTACCAATTGTATCAGTAACTTTAAATTGAACTATATTTAAAATATTCGAATTCATTAATTATTTTTCCCCCTTACTTAATAGGCTTTTTATACCCTGTATAATACCAACCATTATTTAATAACTCTTTATCATTATATTTACTCCATTTAGTCATAGTTTTACCAGCATCAATTAATTTTCTTGTCTTTGTACTTTTATAACAAACTGTACCATATAATGGTTCTTGTCTAGTAGCAATTTCTGATACGGTAATATAATCATAAATTGGAACTGTCTTAGTAACAACTTCACCACATGATACACTTACAGAAGATGAAGAACTTGATGAAGTTGAACTTGAAGTTTGCCCTGGAACTGTAGTTGTACTAGTTACAGTAGAAAGACCACTTCCTCCACCTCTATATACATAAGAATCATAATAATAGTTAGGTAATGTTGTACAAGTATCTTCACAATAACTATAATCAGCACCTACAAACTTATACTGTGTAGTAGCAGTATCTCTTGGTGGGTTTTTATAACTTGCTCTACCATTATATACCCAACCTCCACCACTAGATTGACCAACAGAAGTAATAACATTTTTAACAACATTATAAGTTGTAGTAGTTGTTGTAGCATAAGTTGTATCATTAATTATATAGTAATTAAATTTAGAACATGATTTTTGTTGGTAAGAACCTGTCTTAGTTAAAACTTGTCTTTTCTTTTCATACTTTTTAGAGTATGTACCAATTTGTTCTTTACGATCAAATCTTTGTAATTTCTTAACACAATCTGGATCTTTATCATTACAATTTATTTCTTCTGTAGAACAACTTGTCTTAGACCAATTAGACCAACTTGACCAATTAGTAAAACTTGCTCCTTGATTCTTTTGATATTCATATAAATATCCTTTAACTTTATCAGGAACTTCAACTGTAGTATCACCATCATCTGGATCTGGTAATTCAACATCTGGATCAGATGGTTTACTAGGAGTATCAGTAGTACCCTCGTCATAAACTGTATCATCTACTCCATCTTTAATAGGAACATCTTCACTTGGTTTACTACTTCCTCCACCTGTAATAGTTGTTTCTTCTTTCTCACAAATATAAGAATCACAATATGTGTAGCAACCTAAATGAACTAATATATAGTCTTCTCTTTCACTATCTTTTAGATATACCTTTAATAAATACTCATTATCTAATTTAGTTATTTTTACATAACTTTCACTAACATCACAAGGTTTATTATTTTTATCTATTAAAGGTACTAAAAGTTTCTTCCCAATCATATCACTTAAAGTCATTGTATCTGACTCACCAACAGATTGAGGAAGTCTTTCATCCGTGTAATAAGAAATTGCTGCATCCTTCATTCTTTCTAAATTATCAGCATAAATTTGTGAAGTAAGAGGACTTACATCATAACTTCCTTCTTTAGCATTTGTAATAACTGGACTAGCAATATAAATAGGTAATAACCATACTATTAAAAATCCAATTAAAAACAAAGCCACTAATTTAGCAAAAAAATCTCTAAGCATTAAATTATTTTTAGTAGTTTTTTCTTCAGACATAACAAAAATTCCCCCTAACTAGAACTGTGCCTTTACAATAGCACACGCA
>CALVJZ010000080.1 GCA_944332465.1 uncultured Bacilli bacterium
TAAATGGTACTATTACAGAAGATGAAGCTAACGAAATAATTGGAAAAGCTGAAGCAAAACAAAAGGTATTAACACCTCAAAAGAAAGATAATTAATATGCAAATAGAAAAATTAAGAGAAAAGTTTGAAAATGCCTTATCGGCCGAAGATATAACAGACGGAGAAATTGAGGAATTAAATGATGGTTTCTTAGAATTAAGAGGTAAAAGTAAAAAAGAATTAAAAGAAAAATTACTTGATTATATAAATGATCTTTTAAAAGAAAATTCACCTTATAGTATAGATAGTATTGAAAAACTAGATATATTTAATATAGAACCCTATGTCTTAAATTTATTACATAATTATACTGACATATATGACTACACAAATGAAAATTATACAATACAACCGTCAATAATACCATACTTAAGAAGTATTATGATTTATGCCATTAACTTAGAAAAAAGCATGATTGAGAGACTAAAAAGAGAACTAAAAGGAACAAGTTTAAAAGACGAGTATAGAAGAATCAGTTTAGAATATGCTGCTACAAGACTTTCTATAGAATTAAAAATATTAGAAGTACAACAAGTATCAGATAAACTAGATTATATATGTGAAGAAATAAATGAAATGTTAGCAGAAGGAGAAATAACAGACGAAGAACATCATATAAGAAATAAAAACTTAGAGAATCATGCACTTTATATTACAGCAGCATCATACTGTACTTATCTCCAAATCGAACAAAGTGAACTTATTTTAAAAACTGCCCGAAAAAAACTGCAAGGAATACCACTAACTGAAGAGGAAGAACTAAAACTTGATGCTTATGAGAAAATGGTATTATGGCAACAAGCAGAAAGTAATATATATCAGGTAAAAGCATTATTTGATGCAGGCAAAATATCCGAAAAAGAAATGCAAAATATAGTAAGCGAAGGACTTGTGAGTCAGTTTGAAGTAGAAAGTTCCATTGCTGAAAAAACATTAGAATATTATAAAACCAAAATCAAGGGGGAAAAACTATGACAAAAGAAGAAATATTAGAACAAATTAAAGAATTATATAAAATTTCAGAATTAAAACCAGAAATAATCATTGCCTTAGGAGATGCCTATGAAAATTTAGATGAACAAACAAAAACAAGATACTCTGTTGCCTTAGAATCATTTGCCTATAAATATGTTGCTGCTAAAAGTAGTGTATCTACTACACTAAGTGAAGGAGAAAGACCAAAACTTGCATCACCAAGTGTTATAACTGCTCTAAATACAGCCATTCATCTATTAAAAGATAAAAACATTCAGCTAGAATTGATACCAGCTCTTAGAAAAGCACAATATGATATCGCTGAAACTGAGCTAACCGTTATAAGAAAAGCTATTATTCAAGGTAGAAACGAACATTTAGATGATACACAAGCTTTCGCAAGCTTACTTAATGCCAAGAACATAATAACAAAAGCTAAAAACTCTATAATAAGTTCCATGGAATTAGAAAAAATAGAAAGAACACTTGATCAGGCAGAACAAGACTTAAAAGATGGAAAAATTTCTGTTGAAGATTTTGAAGATATAGTTAGAGTAGAAAACAGAAGAAAAACTTATGTTGCTGCTAAAAGACAAGAAAGAGAATATCAAGCAGAAAAAGATGCTATGCAACTAGCTGAGGTAAGAAACTACCATAGTGGAAAAAGCCCATCTGAAGAAACACAAAATAGATGGTATGAAGTATGTGAAAACTGTGAAATTGCTAAATATGATGTTTTATTAGCCGAAGCATGGTTACAACTTGCAGAAGAAACTATATCACAAAGTGAAGCTCGTAGCAAAATAGCTTATGCTGTAAGTATGAAAAAGCATCTCCAAGAATCACAAAATACAAGAGTAGCTAAAGGTCCAGAAAAAATTAACACAAGAAAATAAAATCTTGTGTTTTTATTTTTTAAATTATATAATGAATGTAGTCGTTCGAGTAGTTCAACGGATAGAATTTCTTCCTCCGACGGAGAAGATATGGGTTCGATTCCCGTCTCGAACACCATTCATATTGATAGATAAAATAAACTATGATAAAATCATATTACGCCGATATAGTTTAGTGGTAAAACAGATCCTTGGTAAGGATCAGCGGACAGTTCAATTCTGTCTTTCGGCACCATTAGGGAATCTGTTCGAACTATTCGAACTTTTGATATAGGAATCAATCAAAAAATGATTGATTTTTTGTTTATATGAAAGGAAATAGTTTCTACAATACTCTAGGTAGTTTAAATGAAATAATCAATAAATATCCTCAAATTAGTTTTGAAAAAGCTAAAGAAGCAGCAATGCTTGAAGGTAAAATTTCTGATTCAAAAACAATTAACGATGAACTTAATAGATTATATAATATTATGCTAGTTAATAGTGATAACAAAGAAATAGTTTTAATAGTTTATAAAGACTTTTTAGCCCTATTAAATAATATTAATTTAGAAACAGATGAAAATAACTACATAAATTTAGTTGATGGGATAAACTCTTATTTTCAAAACGATACTGAATTTCCTTTTTTAAGTGATTATCAATAAAAAGAGAGAATATGTTAATAATATATTCTTTCTTTTTTATTATATTAAAATCATTGTCTTGATTATAAATTTAAATTATTTGTAATAAACTTTATACGTGCTATAATAAATGCAGGTGATAAAAATGAAAATGAATGTAATTGTTGTATACAACAAAAAAGAAGACAAAATATTAATGTGTCTTAGAAAAAAAGAACCATATAAAGGTTTATATAACTTAGTTGGTGGAAAAGTAGAAAAAGATGAAACAGGACTAGAAAGCGCTTACCGAGAATTAGAAGAAGAGTCAGGTATTACAAAAGAAGATATTATTTTAACTCATTTAATGACTTTTAATTATCAAATGAGTAATATTGAACTACAAGTTTATACTGGTAAACTAAATAAAGAAGTAAAGATAGTGGAAGAAGTAAACAAACTATATTGGATAAACGCCAATGATAATTTCTTTGATATGACAAAATATGCTGGAGAAGGAAATATAGGACACATTATAGAACAAGTAAAATTGTATAAAGATAGATTATTAAAAGAAAATTAAAAAAGTATTTAAACCCCATAAAAAAGGAGAAATACCAAATGAAAAAATTAACATTTATACTAGAATGCTTTGAACATAAAGAATTAAAACCATATTTATTGTCACTAAAAGGCATAACAGATGTCAAAACTAAAAATGATGATAAACTAATAATTGATATTGAATATAATGAAAATTTAATAATAGATAAAATAATAAAATTAGAAATAGAAACATTCCTTCAAATTAAAAAGAATCCATCTCTTATAGGATTTGATAAACATCAAGATAAAAATATAGAAAAATATAATATAAATAAAGAAAATAAATCATGTGAATATTGTGCAAAAGGACTAGTAGATGACTTATTTGAAATACAAGGTATTAATAAAGTAACCATTAATAACGATAATTATAATGACATAACTATCTACTACGATAAAAATAAAATAACAGAAAAAGAATTAAAAGAAATAGAAAACAAATTACCATAATAAAGGTGATGTATCATGGGTTTAAAAGAATTAATAGAAAGTATAATGGGAAAACCCAACCCTAAAGAAGAAAAAAATAATTCAGATATTGATAATGAAGAAAAAGATAATATTGAAGGTGAACAAGAAACTATTGCATTAAATGATAAAGTAAATGACTTTATCGGATGGTATTATGAAAATTTTGTAAAGGGATTTTATACTGATATTGGTGAATATCATGTTCCTAAAGAAATGCTAAATCTAATTGAAAAAATTGCGGTTTGGTATGAATTAAGATATCCTGATTATGAAATAAATAGACTTATGCCAGGATCAAATCAAGAACCAACAAAAGTAAATGATACTATGTTTCGAAATAATCCTTATATAAATATCTTATTAGATAGTAACAGCGAAATAAAAGATTTAGATTGGGATGAATTTTATAATGCAACTGCTTTCTTTGAATCCTTACCAGCTGAAGAACAAATGTTTTTTAGGAAACCAAGATATAGAAGTATAGTATATTTAAATCCTAATAAAAGAATATTTGGTCACCTTCACTTATCAGAAGACGGTGTAGTAGAAATGGCAGAAGATATTAATCGGTCAACAAACGGAAAAGTACAAAATGATGAACTTGAAGGATTAACTGCCGAAGAAACTTTAACTTATTTAAAAGAACAAGGAATAGATTTGCCACAAAATAACGAATTAGAACAAGCTATCAAAAATGTAGAATTATTTAACTTATTACGTGAAGAAATTCTAAATTGTGTTATGTATCGAATTATAGAACGTGGAGGAAACAGAATAGGACCAAGAAGAGGTTTCTTATTTGCTAAAGAGTTTAAAAGAGATATAGATATACCTATGAAATATGGTGTAGACACATCAGATCCCGGTTTAGGTTTATTTATATATGAATATATTAGAGCTGGCGGAAGAAAAGATTTAGAGTGTTATGTTAATTATTTTTCTCATATAGACGAAAAGAAGCCAATAGATACTACGACAGTTAAAGATTTAATTCTTCGTCGAAAAGATGACTCTTTATGTTTTTATACAGATGAAGAAATAGCTCTTTATCAAAATTTAGCAAACGTCATCGCTAGAGTAAGAGATGAAAAAGAAAAACAAGAATCAAGCCCTAAAATATTGCAAAAAGAAAAGCAATCATCAAATTGATTACTTTTTACTATAGAATGTATTCTTTATTAAGTACTTTCTGAACACCAGAATAATTAGCCGATTTATCTGTTCCTAATGCTGCTTTTTCAATTTTATCACCATTTACATAAAATAACATGTTTTTATAACCAACATCAGTAATTGCAGCTGCTATTTCT
>CALVJZ010000081.1 GCA_944332465.1 uncultured Bacilli bacterium
GTTTTAGCTATTTTTTCTAAAGATAGTATTGTACCTAAAATTAATCATGATTGTTATATTGCGTTAAAGAGAACTTGTTGTTATGCCGAAAGTGGTGGACAAGTTAGTGATACAGGTATGATTATTGGGAAGAATTTTAAAGCACGTTTATTAGATTGTTTTAAAGCTCCTAATGGACAACATATTCATAAAGTTAAATTATTAGATGGTGTGATTTCTTATAATGATGAATGTGAAGTTATTTTAGATCGTGATAGACGTAAAAAAATAGAATGTAATCATTCTAGTGTTCATATGTTACAATATGCTTTACAAAATACTGTTTCAACGCAAATTAAACAAGCGGGTAGTTATGTTGATGATAATAAGTTAAGATTTGATTTTACTTATTCTGGAAAGATGACTGATGATAAAATTATTGAAGTTGAAAACTTTGTTAATGATATGATTGCTAAAAACTTAATTGTTTCTACGGAGATTATGCCGATTGATAAAGCTAAACAACTTGGTGCTATGGCATTGTTTAATGAGAAATATGGTGATGTTGTTAGAGTTGTTAAAATTGGTAAGTCAATTGAGTTGTGTGGAGGAACTCATGCTGCTAATACTAAAGATATAGAAAGATTTGCTATATATAGTTATGAATCTAAAGGTAGTAATTTATTTAGAATTGAAGCAGCAACGGGTAAAAGGTTAGAAGATATTTTATATGATGTTGTTAAACCTTATAAAGATGAGATTATTAAGTTGTTACTTAAAGCTAAAGAGATTGTAGAAGAAGCTCGTAATTTAGGTATTAAACTTGATTTTGATGTTGATGTTGAACAAAATAAACCTACTTCTTTTAAAGATATAGTGTTTTCTCGTAATGAATTACAATATGTTCAAGGAGAAGTTCGTGATTTAGAAAAGAAATTTCAGGATTTAAGAGAAAAACAAGTCTTATCTAATTTAGATATTTATCGTGAACACATTAAAGATTATAATGGTACATTAGGATTACTTATGACAGTTGAAAATAAAGATACTAATTTACTTAAGAGTGTTGCGGATGCGATGATTGAAGAGATGGGAACAGGTTTTGTATTCTTTGCTAATATTAGAGATAATGGTAGTATTAATTTTATTTCACGTAGTAATTGTCATGTAAATAGTGGGCTTATTGTAAAAGATGCTAGTGTTTCATCTCACGGAAATGGTGGAGGTAGTCCTACGTTTGCGCAAGGTGGAGGTAAAGATAAGGATATTTTACCTAAGATTTATGCTCATATTGAGAAAGTGTTAAAAAATGAAGAATAATTTTTTGCTAGAAAGTGAAGATTATCTTCTTATTGATTTAAAAATAAAAGAAAAAATAGGGGAACTAGGCTTTTTAAATGTTGAAGTTAATCGTTATGATTTAGAAGAAGATAGTCTTGGTCGTGTATTGGAAGATTTAGATACTTATGGATTATTTTCTTCTAAAAAAATTATTGTTGTTAATAATATTGAACTTTTAAATAATAATGAAAAAGATAAAGATGTTAAACATTTCTTTGATTATTTAAAAAATCCGGTTAGTGATAATTTAGTTTTTTTAACAGCTAAGAAATTAAATAATACTAAAAAGGTTGTTAAAGAGTTGAAGAAATTAGTTACTGTTTTAACTCTTTCAATGGATATTAATTCTTATATAAAAAAAGAATTAGAAGGTTATCAATTAGAGTCTGGTGTTATAAAAGAAATTAGTTGTCGGACATTAGATGATATTGGAAGAATACATGAAGAGTGTGAAAAGTTAAAGATGGTAAATTATCCTGCAAAAAGAATTAGTGTAAATGATGTTAATCAATTAGTTATAAAAAAGTTGGGTGATCCTAGAGATTTAACATTTGACTTTGTAAGAAGTTTAGCTTCTAAGAATAAAGAAAAAGCTTTAAAACAATATATTGAATTACAAGATTATGCAATTGATGCACTTAGTTTAATTGGTCTTTTAGCAAGTCAATTTTTAATAATGTATCAAGTTAAATTGTTAGAAAAAGAAACTAATTTAAATCAAAAGATTGCTGATATCTTGGGTGAAAAACCTTATCGTATTCAAAAAACAAGAGAACTTACTTCTTCTTTTACTTTAAAAGAATTAGGAGAAGTTTTAAGATATTTAAGTGATATGGATTTAAAAATTAAGACAAGTGATGTTGATGGAAACCTTTTAGTTGAATTATTTATTTTGAAATTCACTTAAAGTTTCCTTTTTTGGTAAAAAATGTTAGTTTATCTTTTTGAATTTTATGATATATTTTTTATATAAAATATTACCATCTAAGGAAGTTGTTTTACTGTTTAAGGAAGTATTTATTTCTTAAGTTAAATTTGATGTAAGATGTTTGTGTAGAGAGTTTATAGTTTTATAGGATAATTTATGGTGAGAAAAAAGGTTATATTTTCTTTTATGGTAATTTTGGGAATGGTTTTTCTTCCATTCTCTGTAAATGCAGCATCTGTTGAAATGACATATTCTAAAATTAGTCCTTTATCTTGGACTAGAACTTATTCTATAAATAAAACAAGTTGGGATGGACAAAAAATTAAAATCAGAAATGCATATACTCCGGTTACAGACCCTTGTCCTAACTGTGAATTTGATTTTGAATTACACAATTAATCGACTGGAAAACCGGAGGGAAGATTACGTTTAAAAATGAATCAAATAGGTTCTTTTCCTGGAGATACTGATATGCCTTCAGGTAGATATTATTTGAAGATTAAACGTGTTGGTGTAACAGCTGTACCTTCCACAGTATCTTTTACTTGGACTTATTAAATTAAAATTATACTATAAACTCTTTACTTATTATGAGGTGTTTTATGAAAAAATTTTTGAGACGTAATATTGTTGTAATAATTATACTTTTAGTATTTGGAGCATTTTTTCTTTATGGAGATTATCAGGTTATACAAAATAATCAAGATATTGCTGAGATTAACAATAGCCTTCAAGAAGAGTGTAAAACTAAAGTAATTACCGATGAAGGTGAAAAAAAGTTTTGCCATGAGATACTTACAAATAAAGTAATTGAGCCTGATTTTTATTCTGAGTTTTCAGAAGTGTTAGTATGGCATGTTCAGACGGTTTCTTATTTTCTATTTTTAATTGTTATTATTCCGCCTATGATTTTGATTTGTAAAATGTTTCGAAATAAATATATTATTAATACTAGTTTAAGGGAAAGTTACCGAGGTTTTATTAAAAAAATGTTGTTTACTGCTTATAAATATCTTTGGATATTACCTGTGTTGATTATCATTTTAATAATTCCTTTGTTAATGAATTATTCTTTGGTTCCAGAATATTCTGTTGTTTATAATATGGGATGGAGTACTAGTCTTATTTATTATCCGGTGTTATTTTTCATTCTTTATTTATTAAATGTTGTAATTCTTTCTATGCTTTATGTTAATATTTCTTTAGTTGTTGCTAGATTTCAGCATAAATTTATTCCATGTATTATTTTATCTTATATTATATTTTTTTCATTTGAAATATTTTTAGAAACAGTTGTTAGAGTGCTTATATTACAAAGAGTATTTCATACTGAGATTGGTATGATATTTAATATTATAAATATTTTGGGCTTTGATGATTTATTCGGTATTCCAGCATTATTTATTGTAAATATTAGTTTTTTAGTTTTATCTTTTATAGCTGTTTATTTAGCTTATCGAAATAAAGAAAAGTTTATAATATCATGTGAGGCTAATAATTAGGAGGATTTATGAAAATTGAAGTTAAAAATATTAGTAAAAGATTTAGAAATGATTTTGTTTTAAAAGATGTTAATGCTTTTTTTGAAAGTGGTCATATATATGGTTTAAGTGGGAGAAATGGTGCTGGTAAAAGTGTGTTTTTAAAAATTTTATGTGGTCTTTATAAACCTAGTAGTGGAGAGATTTTATTTAATAATAAAAAGTATGATAAAGATAATTTGCATTTATTAAATATTAGAGCATTAATTGAAAAGCCAAATTTCTTTCCGGAGTTGACTGGTTATGAGAATTTGCGGTTATTAGCTAAGATACAAAATAAAATTGGTGATAAGGAAATAAATGAAGCATTGAAGGATGTTAATTTATATGATGAAAAAGATAAGAAATATTCAGAGTATTCACTGGGTATGAAACAGAAACTTGGAATTGCTCAAGTATTAATGGAAGATCCTGATATAATTATTTTAGATGAAGCATTTAATGGAATAGAAGCTAATAGTGTTATAAAAATAAGTGAGCTTTTAAAGAAAAAAAAGAAAGATGGTAAACTTATTATTATATCTACACATATAAAGGAAGATTTAGATAATCTATCGGATGTTATTTATTATTTTGATGCAGGAGAAGTAAAAAAAGGTGAAATATAATTTTTTAAGTTTATTTCAAGCTATAAGAAAGCATTACTTATTACTTTTTATTATTTATATTTTTTTAGCTTTTATGATTTTTCTTTATATGGTAATGTTACCTATGGATATGTTTTCATTCACAAAACTTGTAGGGATTCCTCCTGATTTTGATGGAGTTAAAATACTCTGGATGTTATTTCAAATATTTTGTCATTTTTATATTACTTATACTTTTTTTACTAATGTTAAAGATCAGTCATTAGAGTTTTTGCTGTTGAGAGAGTCAAATAAAAAAGATTTTTTTGATAAAATTATAGTTATAAGTATTTTTACTATTGTTATTAGGACTCTTATTCATTTTGTTATATACTTTCTTTTGTTTTCTAATCTTTTAATTCCTATTAGTTTGTATTTTATTCATATTCTTATATATTTAGGTGTAACTTTTATTGCTATTA
>CALVJZ010000082.1 GCA_944332465.1 uncultured Bacilli bacterium
AAAAAGATATGTTTAAAATCAATTTACTTAATATGTTAGGTAAATAAAAAAGAAGTACATGAAAATGTACTTCTTTTATTTTATAATATTTCTTCTTCTGTTGTATTATTTTTTGTGTTATCCTTATTGTTTAATGGTTCTAGTTGTTTAGCTAGTTGTTTTTGGATAAATCCTAGATTAAATATTTTTAATCCTACAGGTATATTCATACGATCTTTTTTTAGTTTTAAATTAACCATAGCGTTTGTTCCGGAATCTACAATTAAAGGAAGTCCTGTAATAAAGCTTGCCATATCACTATTTAAAAATATTAGAGGATATGCCATTTCCTCCGGTTTTGCTAAACGAAGTGCAGTTCCTGTTTCAGCAATTAAAGCATCTTTTCCGCCGGCTTCTACTTCAAATTCTTCTTTCATTCCTGTATCTGTACTACCAGGAAGTAGAGCGTTTACTCTTATTTTTTTAGGACCTAATTCTATAGCTAATTCGCTCATATAGTAGTTAAGAGCTCTTTTTGATAATGGGTAAGCCATTAATCCAAGGGTATTTTCTTTTGCTTGTTTATGTAGTGCTGTAATCATTTCATCCCAGGTTTTAGCCTTTGTGAAGTTTTCATATTCATGAGCATATTTTTCCCAGTATAATCCACCTGTTGATGTTACATAAGAGATACTTCCTCCATAAGTCATTCTATTTTTTAGGTATTCTTCAGTTATATATTTATTTGCAATATAATTTACGGTAAATGTTTTATAATAGTTAGTTCTTGCTCCTGATAGTCCAGCAACACCAAAGAATGAATCGATGTGAGTAGGTACTTGTTCCATTGCTTTATCAATTGAATCTTTATCACTCAAATCAACTTCAATATATTTTTCTACTCCTGTAAGTGGTGTTTTTGCGATGTCTAGAGCATAAACTTTTGCTCCTAGTTCTAATAATAGGTCTACAGTTGCTTTACCAATACCAGATGCGGCACCTGTTACGACACATATTTTGTTATTATATCCAAAGTAATCTTTCATTTATATCCCTCCAACCATATTTTAGCATGTACTTTTTAGCTGTGATCATTCATTTTTTTATACTTTACAAAATCTTACAAATTTTTGTTGCTTTTTTCTTAAAGTATGTTATAATATCTAGCCGGGAGAGTGAAATTATGCAAGCACAAAGCATTGAGCCTTTGTCGCAAGAAAAAACATTGGTCGATTATTGTGATGATTGGTTAGAACAATATCGTGCCTCTTATGATGTAATGGATAGAATATGTTCTAGTACTAAAGGAAATCGTTACTCATTATCTGTTGTAACGAATGTAAATCTTTCTCATGATGAAGATGGTCATTATTATCATTTTTCATTAAATATGCTTAATGGGGCAGGAGAGTATTTTTTTGAAGGACCTAGCTTAGATGTTTCAGTTGATAATATGGCAGTTGTCGGATATTTAGTATCAGCAATTATAAATTGTCATACTAAAAAGCATGGTCGTGAAATGTTTTCAGATTTTTCTGGAAAAGTTTCTATTTCTATGCCACGCTATTTACCTTCATATCGTCCTGCAAGTGAAGTATTAGATTTGACTGATTGTTTAAGTAATGATTATTTAATGAATGTTATTTCTGATCAAAATTATTATGGAAATGACGATAAGTTTGATGATATGCTTTTATATTTTAATAGGGTAAAAGCTGAAGAAGAAAGTAGTTCTTTAGATAAAAGATTTATTAATTCCTTTATGAATAGTTTAGAACATAGTCAAGAAGTTTTATCATTTGGAAATGTTAAAGAGAAATAAAATTCTCTTTTTTTTATTGTTTTTTTATATTAATTATGTTACACTTATACTGTTCATTTGCCATGTTGGTGAAGTGGTTTAACACGCCGCCCTCTCAAGGCGGTATACACGGGTTCGAACCCCGTACATGGTACCATTTTAATATTTAAGCAGTCTTTTAAAGGCTGTTTTTTTATTTATTCTTCTCTTTAATGCAACCTTGACAAGGAATCTATTTCATATTATATTTACTATAGTTAGAATAGAGGGTGTATTTGATGATAAAGATTTATAAACATAATTTAGATGATCCTAATATCCATGTATGTAAAAAGATAGAGGAAGATAGTTGGATAAGATTAGTTCATCCAACTGATGAAGAAATTGAAAAGGTTGCGAAAGGAGTGGGAATTCCTAAATCTATTATTTCGCAAGTGTTAGTTGAAAAAGAATTACCACGTGTTAAACAGATACCAGGAGCAACTTTAATAGTAATGGATGTTCCTTATATGAAAGATAAGAGTATTAAAAATAAATATAATACTTGTCCTTTAGGTATTATTATTTGTGATAATTTACATGTTGTTACAGTGTCACTTAGAGAACATGCTTTTTTAGATGAGTTTGCGAAAGGAAAAGTTGATACTTTTTATACATATAAAAAGACAAGATTTTTAATACAATTATTTTTAAAATCATCTGAAGTTTATTTATCTACTTTAAGTCTTATGGATGAAGATATTCAAAAGATGGAAAAGAATACATATAATTCTACTAATAATCGTATTTTAATTAATTTTTTAAATATGCAAAAAACATTAGTTTATTTTTTAACTTCTTTACAGGCAAATGGTTATGTATTAGAAAGACTTCGTTCAGAAAATGTTTTACCTATGTTTGATGAAGATATGGCATTATTAAATGATGCTGTTATTGAAAATAAACAATGTATTGAAACATCAATTGTCTATCGTGATATTTTAGATTCAACTATGGATACTTATGGAACAATAATATCTAATAATTTAAATGTTATTATGAAGTTTTTAGCTGGTATTACAATAGTTTTTTCTATTCCGACGATGATTGCTTCATTTTTAGGAATGAATGTACCTCTTGGTATTATTGGTGAAAGTGAATTTTCGTTTTTAGTAGTGTGTATTGTTTCGTTTTTAGTATCATTTTTAATTGCATGTTGGTTAAAGAAGAGGAATATGTTATAATGGACTTGACTAAATTTTTTGGAGGGTGTATGGAAGAATTTGTTAGAGTAGTAATGAATCAATATGGATACTTTGGTATTTTCTTTTTGATTTTTATTGAAAATATTTTTCCGCCTATTCCTAGTGAAGTTGTATTACTTTTAGGTGGATTTATGACGACCAAGTCTGATTTGATTTTACCATTGATGATTCTATTTTCAACATTAGGTAGTGTTGTTGGAGCAATAGTTTTATATTATATTGGAAAGATATTAAATAAAGAAAGACTTAAAAAGATAGTTTCTGGTAAAGTAGGAAAGATATTACGGTTAAAAACTAGTGATATTGAAAAAGCGGATCATTGGTTTGACACAAAAGGTAATAAAACGGTATTCTTTTGTCGTTTTATACCTGTTGTTAGAAGTTTAATATCAATTCCAGCTGGTATGGCAGAAATGCCTATGATTAAGTTTTTAGTATATACAACAGTTGGTTCTCTTATTTGGAATTCTGTTTTATTAGTATTAGGTAATAGAGTAGGAGAAAACTGGACAGATATTTTAGATATTATGGATAAATACTCACATATTGTATTAATACTACTTATTATTTTATTTGTAGCTTTTCTTATATATTTCTTTTTCTTTCGAGAAAAGAAGAAAAAAGCGTAGTTGATATTTAAGTTTTTTTAACTTAAATATTTTTTTGTGTTGACATGTGACAGGTTGTCAGTTATAATTTATTACTGTATGACAATCTGTCATATAGTAAGTGTGGTGAGATTATGGCAAGTCAAACATTTTTAAACTTAGATACTAATAAAAGAAATAAATTAATTAAGGCAGCGATGGATGAATTTAGTAATGTTAGATATACGGAAGTCTCTATTAATAAAATCATTTCTAAAGCAGAAATATCTAGGGGAAGTTTTTATACTTATTTTATAGATAAAGATGATTTGTTTAGTTACTTATTAGAGATTAATAAGAATAATTTTTTCTCTTTGACTAAGAATGTTTTTAAAAGTTGTAATGGTGATATGAGAGAGTCTTTTTTAAAACTTTTTAAAGAAATTGTTTCTTTAGTTGAAATGAATAGTTTTGAGAGGTTTTTAAAGAATATTTTTATTTATTTTAATATTTATAGAGAAAAGTTTCAAACACCAGGTCATGAACTTTATTTATATGTTTTAGAGGATATTTCTAGTAATTCTTTAAAGGGTAATGATTTAGAGTTTTATTTTCATTTATTTATGCATAATTTGTTTATTGGGATAGTTGAAGCTATAAAAAGTAAAGATGTTTTACTTGTTAGTAAAGAATATCAAAAGAAAGTTGATATTTTATGTTATGGAATATATAAGGAGGATATGTAATGTTAAAGGTTTTTAAATATTTAAAAAGTTCAATATTTTCAGTTATTGTTGTTATTTTATTGTTGTTTGCTCAAGCATTTTTAGATTTAACATTACCTGATTATACTTCTAAGATAGTTAATGTTGGAGTACAACAAGGTGGTATTGAAGATGCAGCAATTACTGATATTGGTAGTAATACTTATCATACTTTATTATTGCTTATGGATGAAGATGATAGAGATTATATTAATAAGCAGTATGAGATAACTGATAAGTATAAAGGCGAAGATATTTATACATTAAAAGACGATAGTAATACTAGTAAAGTTAGTTCTATTATGTCTCGTCCGATGTTAATTTTATATTATGCAGAAAATATGGATAGCAATAGTAAAAGTGATGAAGCTATTTCTTTTGAACTTCCTGAAGGAATGAGTTTTGAAGATGGTTTATTATTGATGGATGATGATAGTAGAAGTGAAATGAT
>CALVJZ010000083.1 GCA_944332465.1 uncultured Bacilli bacterium
CTTACTTTAACAGTTCCATCTAAACGTTTTTGTTTCATAGTATGAGGAGCTGTTAGTAAAACAGGTATAGTTCCATCTTTTATAATATATGGGTGATTACTTTGTTCTTCTAATTTTATTATTTTTTGTTTAAAAGTCATTATTTACACCCTTTCTGTTTTTGATATGGAACAGTATATAACTTTTCTATTGTGTTTTCATCTAAAACGCCATCATAATATTTATCTAATACTTGTTTAAAGACTTCTTCATTAGGATTAGCTATATGAAATAAAGTCATAGAAGACTTTACTTTTTGAGCATCAATACTGCCAAATATTTCATGAGCACTTAGTCCATTAAGATTTAGAAGAGCTTGAGATATTTCTATTAATCTATTATGTAGGATATCATTTTCTAAATATTCTTTGGCTTCATCTAAATCTTCTATTCCATAATAATTAGATGTAGGACTATATCCTAAACCTTTTATTTGGGGAAATATATACCAAATCCAATGACTTGTCTTTTTACCTTTTTTTACTTCTTCTAAAGCATTGGGATAAGATTTTTCTTGAGCAGTTAAAAATCTACTAATATCTTTCATTTTGACTCCTTATATAAATAACAATTTTCTTCATGAGAATTAATCATACCTATAGCTTGTAAATAAGAATAAATAATTGTTGTTCCAACAAAACTCATACCTCTTTTTTTTAAATCTTTAGATATTTGATCAGATAAGTTTGAAGTTGTTTTACCTGTTTCATAGATTATTTTATTATTTGTAAAGTGCCATAAATAATTAGAAAAAGAGTTATACTCTTTTTGGATTTCCATAAATATTTTAGCATTTTTTATGGTGGCACTTATTTTCCTTTTATTCCTAATAATATTTTTATTATTCATTAATTCTTTATGTTTTTCTTCATTATAATCTTTGATCTTTTTATAGTTATAATTATCAAAAGCTTTTTTAAAAGCTTCTCTTTTATTTAAGACACATTCCCAGGAAAGACCTGCTTGAAAAGATTCTAATAATAACATTTCAAATAATTTATGATCATCATAAACAGGTACGCCCCATTCCTCATCATGATATTTTACATATAGAGGATTATTTAAATTTAACCATGAACATCTTTGCATTATCCTACCTCTTTATAGAATAAGTCTCCATAGCCGCCCTCATTCTTCTCTACTTTTTGAAGATAGGTATAACCTATTTTTTTATAAAATTCAGGTGCTTGATCTGTCCATAAATATACTTTTTGGTATCCTAATTCTTTTGCTTTAGTAGCAATTTCTTGAAGCATCTGGGTACCATATCCTTGTCTTCGATATTCATCGAAAATCATAACACTACAAATCCAGGGATAGATTTCAGGATATTTTTTTAAATTATTTTTTTGTAGTGTACAAAATCCTACTAATGTTTTTTCATTATAACAGGCATATCCAATTGGTAATCCTTCTTCTTTTGTAAATTGGTTTTTAAATTTATCTCTTGTTGTGTTTAAATCTAAGGCAGGATTATATTTTTTCCAATGGTTATAGTGTTTATTAATAATTGTTTCTAATTCTTCTTTACTAATATCTTTAAACTTTACTAATTTTACCATATTACTCTCCTTTGAATTTATCCATAACGCTTTCTATTTCTTGTAGTTCAAAACGATATTTTTGTTTTACATTTGGATATTTCTTGTGGTCAACTTCTTCTAAAAAGTCAGTTAAGGGTCTTACCCAGCAAGTTCCATCTTCATATAATTTTCTATAAACTGCCATATCTTCTAATGTTTCACTGTTTTTAGCAATTTCTTCTACTAAATAATAATTACCTTTAAAATGTTTATAAATTCCATGTATTTTTACTTTTCTCATACTTATCTCCTATTTCTTTACTTTTTCATATGGTCTATCAATATGAACGGGATAATAAAAATGACCGTTTGTCCAGTTTTCTGATAATTCTTTGGTATCTTCTAATATTCTTTCTTTAGCAAGACTATAATGTCTACCTCTACTATCTGCAAAGTTATAAAACATTTCGTAGTCATTATCTGTTAAATCAATAATAGGTGGCACAATGTTTTTAGATAGTAACATTTTGTGAAATAGGCATTTCGCAACTCTTTTATTACCTTCTCCTAGGGTTTGTGACATTAATAAGTCACCTAATATTTCAATACATCCTTCAACATATTCGTAACCATCTGTATTTTGATATAGTTCGTTATATCTATCTTGAATACCTTCATAAAAACTAGGTATTTCATTTCTTGGCATTGAATAGACATAGTCCCTTGGCCCAACAAACATTTTATTACGTGTTAAACCTAGTTCTTTGGTACAGTCATTATCTTTTAATGATATTTTAATTTCTTTAGAAATATCAATAGGTCCTGGGGGAGTTAACAAAGATAATAATACTCCTCTTGTTAGTGACCTAAGAACTTTTGACTCTTCTATGGTCGTTGTAAAAAGTTTTCTTTGATTCCATAATAGTCTATTATTTTTTTCAGATAAAGTTAAGTTTTGTTCTAATTCATCTTTTACTCTTTTTATAGCAGTTTTTATAAAACCGTTACAGTTTGTCTCAATTAATCTTTTAATATTTATTTGACTTAGAATCATTCTTCTAATATAGGCATCTTCTATAGATGTTGGTGGCATTGAAAATAAATCACTTAGAGTATGTTCTTCTAAAAAGTTTAATGTTGTTGCTGCTTGTTCTTGTACTGTTAGTGGTTCTCTAATTAAGGGTGAGGTTTTATACTTTTTAGAAACAGTTAGAGTATTAGGATGAAAAGCAGCAATTATTTCTTTTACATTATGTGGAAATATAGAACTTTTTTCTATATCTAAAAGAGAAATTTTTCTTTTTATTTCTTCTACTTCTTCTTTTGTATAATCAGTTGAAATGATAGTTCTTAGTCCTTGTTTTAAAAACAATTCTTCCCTCTCAGTTGGGGGAGTTTGATTTTTACCATGCATACCATGGCATTCTTTTAAATACTTGATATGGTCTTTTATTTTTAATAACTCATGATATACTTCATAATTTTCTCTAGTTATTTTGTGCATAAAAATACCATGTGTTTGTCTAAAAAGACGAATTTTATGCCAACTTAAAATAGTGCGTAAAGATATTTTTTTAGAATCTTTAAATAATTTATCATAATAACCTACTTGTACATCTTTTAAGAAATCTTTTAATTCTTGTAAAGTACAACCAAGTATGGAAGAAGAATATTTATTCCAACTATCAATTTCTCTTTTTACTTCTTTTAAAAACTTTCTTTTTTCTTCATTCATAGACATTTTCCTTTTCTTTATTATAACAAAGAAAAAAGACTTTGTCAGTCTAATTTCTTTTTTCATAACGCTTTAAAAATTCTTCTTTATATTCTAAGATGTTATCATTTTTTATAGCTTCACGTAATTCTTCAGTTAATCTTATAAGGAAACGAATATTATGAATAGATAGTAAGCGACCTCCTAGTGTTTCGCCAACTGTGATTAAGTGCCTTATATATGCTCTAGAATAGTTTTTACAAGTATAACAGTCGCAGCCTTCTTCAATAGGATTTAAATCTTCTTTAAATTTAGCGTTATTTAAATTAATTTTGCCATCTCTTGTGAAAGCTTGACCATGTCTTGCGATTCTAGTTGGTAGAACACAGTCAAATATATCTACTCCACGGATTACACCTTCAATAATATCAACTGGTTCTCCAACACCCATTAAGTATCTTACTTTATCTTCTGGTAAATAAGGGATTGAATAGTCAATTGCTTTATACATATCTTCTTTACTTTCTCCATCGTTTGCGACACCACCAATACTGTAGCCATCAAAATTCATTTTAACAGTTTCTATGGCAGAGTATTTTCTTAAGTCTTCATGTGCTCCACCTTGAACTATTCCAAATAATGCTTGGTTTGGATTACTATGAACTTTTTGTCCTCTTTTAGCCCAGCGTAGGGTTCTTTCGATACTATTTTTTAAATATTCATATGAGGCACTAGCAGGTGGACATTCATCAAAACTCATAGCAATATCACTATCAAGTTTATTTTGTATTTCGATAGATTTTTCTGGTGTTAAAAATAAGTTTTGTCCATCAATATGACTTTTAAAATGTACGCCCTCTTCAGTAATATCTTTTTCTTTGTTTTTAGCAAGTGAGAACACTTGGAAGCCTCCACTATCTGTTAAGATTGGTCCATTCCAACTCATAAAATTATGTAGGCCACCACAGTTTTTAATAACATCAGGACCTGGTCTTAACCAAAGGTGATAAGTGTTTGCTAAAATGATGCCAGCATGTTCTGCTTTTAGTTCCTCTTTAGATAAAGATTTAACGGTAGCACGTGTTCCAACGGGCATAAACATTGGTGTTTCATAGGTTCCATAGTTTGTTTCTATTTTACCAAGTCTTGCTTTTGTATTCTTTTCAGTTTTTTCTAAATGGTATTTTATTTTCATATTATCCCTTCCTTATGACTTATTAATTATATCGAAAAAGCAAAAAAAATACAAGATTTTAAGATCTTGTATATTGTTTTGCTTCTGTTGTTGGACTAATAATTTGTGGCTCATACCCGTTACAATAAGCAGCAAAGCTTAAGCCCATAATTTCTTTTGCTGTTGCTCCTTGTTTAGTTTCTAATTCTAAAAGTGAAACTGGCAATCTTCCTCTTTCAGCCATTTCTTTAAACTCAGCATATCTTTTTTGTTGTTCTTCTTCTGTTTTTCCTTGTAGAAAGATAAAAGAGTATTTATCTTCTCTATCAAGATAAGTTGCTGCTAGAGGAATA
>CALVJZ010000084.1 GCA_944332465.1 uncultured Bacilli bacterium
TTCTTTAAAAGCTCTGTCATATCGACATGTATAAAACTTAATAATATTACCTCCTTCATCTTTATTATTTGAAAAAATTTAACTTTTCCCTAAAAAACCAAAAAAATAACCATTTGGTTATTTTTCTAATTAACTAAATAAATTAAATACTAAGAAGACTACGTAATCTTTTAATTACCTTTTTCTCAATCCTAGAAATATAAGATTGTGAAATACCAAGTTTTTCTGCAACTTCTTTTTGTGTTAATTCATCATTTCCTAATAAACCATATCTTAAAACTATAATATCTCTATCTCTTGGTTTAAGTTTTTCAATCTCTTTAAGCATTAACTTTTTATCACTTTCTTCTTCAATCTCACGACTAACTATATCTGGATCAGTCCCCAGTACATCTTCTAAATGAAGTTCATTACCTTCACCATCATAAGATAAAGATGAATCAAAACTAACTTCCGTTTTAATTTTTTTATTTTTTCTTAAATGCATTAAAATTTCATTATCAATACACCTCGAAACATATGTTGCTAGCTTAATATTTTTCCCATTTTGATAAGTATTAACTCCCTTAATAAGTCCAATTGTTCCAATACTAACTAAATCTTCTAAATCTACTCCTGTATTTTCATATTTTTTTGCTAAAAAGACAACTAATCTTAAATTATGTTCAATTAATATATCCTTTGCTTCACTATCACCAAGTTGCATTTTAACAATCATATCTTCTTCAACTTCTCTTGATAATGGTTCTGGTAACATATCACATGCACCAACATAAAAACAAGAACTAATTCTTGTAAATAAAGACAAAATGAAATCTATTATTTTCCTCATAAATCCTCCTTAAATTGATTTGGTATAATACAATCCACTCCTGAAAATGCAAACTTATCTTTACTAAAACCAAGTACACAATTAAACCTTTTTCCATCAACTAAAACATAATCAACACCACATGCTTTAACAACACCCCTCTTATTTAATGCTAAAAAAGGAATATAATAAAATTTACGACAAGGTATCAATACATTAGCATTAATTAATAAAACACACTTTTTAGAATAAGGATCAACTAATTGATTACCCGTATCAAGTAAACCTCGTAAAGAATATTTTTTTCCGTTTTTCACAACAACGACTGAGTATATTAACCCCTCCATCCTTTTAAATCTTCGCTTTTCTTTCACAAAAACAAATAAAAAAATAGGACTAATAACTAAAAAAGCTAATAAATTAAGTCCCAGATTACTATCAAAAAATAAAACACCACTATTTTGATAAGTAAAACTAATATCTAAAAGATATAAAAATCCCCCTAAAGAAATACTAATTAAATAAAAATAAATAAAATTATAAAAGAAATTATTTCTTCCAAAACTAATAAATATTAAAATCAAACTAAATATAATTTTAATAATAAATAACTGCAAGGAAGAAAGGGATAGAAATAAAAGAAAAATAGAACAACCACCAAAGATACCACCCAAAACTATTCGTCGCCATGAACTAGAACTTTTTAAAACCAATTTAACAGCACTGAGAATAAATAAATCAAAGACTACGTTAATGAAAAAGACTAAATCTAAATAAACTTTCATCTCTATCACCAAATTAAGTATAAAAAAAAGAAATGACCAAACTTGTCATTTCTTGAAATAATCTTAAATTTTTTTCTTATGAATAAATATCTTAATTATATAACTTAAGAAAAAGCACATAATAACAACAAAAGCCCATTGTAATATAGTATTTACAATACCTGTTGCATACTTATCTATTATAGCTGGAATACTCGCTGGAACATATTTACCAATTAAACTACTTACATCTGGAAGTCCAATATTATTTTTTATAAACGTTAAAATACGAAGTAAAATATCTACAATTGCCATAAAGAAAACAAATGAAGAAAAACGTTTAAAAAACATTATAACAACAACCATTAAAACTATTAATAACACAACATCAATATACATAACAATCTCCTAACTTAACCAAGGATTATGACTTTTTTCATAATCTAAAGTAGTATTTTCTCCATGACCTGGATATAGTTTAATATCAGAATTAAACTCTTTAAGCTTGTTTAAACTTTCCTTCATTTCATCTTCACTTCCTGTTGGTAAATCACATCTACCAACTCCTTCTTTGAAAATAAAATCACCAACAAACATAACTTTATCATCAGGAAAATAAAAACTTATTGAATCACTTGAATGACCCGGTGTATATATAACCTGAAAAGAAAAATCTCCAACTTCATATGATTTTTCTGAAGTACTACTTTTCTTAAATATTTTAACATTACGTTTTGTTAAAAAATTACGAAGCGCTCCAATATGATCAAAATGAGAATGAGTAAGTAAAACACCAAGTACTTTACTATCTCCAACTAACTCTTTTATCTTTGGATAATCATCTCCAGGATCAACTACTAAACAAGTATCCCCTTTTTTTAATACATAACAGTTTTCATCTAGTAAACCTGTCACAACTTCTTCTATCTTCATCAATTATCACCTATCTTAATATATCACATGTTTTATTCTACTTCAAGCGTCCTATTAACATACGCATAATGATAATGATTATCTAATTTAAAGGTATGTACATAAACACCATTTTCTAATCCTTCCATATTAATACCCTGAGCACTATAATAACGTACTTTTTCTTTAATAGTTATTGTATCTCCTTGTACTGTTGCGGAAGTAAGAGTTTTATCAACTTGATATGTCGTTGTAGGAATAGAACCACAATAACCTTCAACATACTCTCCACGTTCTGAAATATATTGATATCCTCCTAAACAACTGCTACCTAAAACTACATCTTGATTTGGAATAGAAACATTTTCACCAAATAACTTTCTAACTTCTCTTTGTAAAGTCTTTTCTTTAAAAGCTTTAGGCGTAAAACCAGTAGCACTACTACAACTATAATTAGTCATACTACTTTCATTAAATAAATTACAATTAGATTCATAAAAATCACTATGAGGAATTTGTCTAAACGCTAAATATAATTTAAACTTATCATCAAACTCATGATAAGCAACATCTTCACGTATATTAGTCTTAACCTTATCATATAACTCTTGAACAATAGTTGAATTAAGATCTAATTCTCGTAAAGTATTATCACTTTCCACCAAAGGACTACATTCTTCTCTATTCATATCTTTTTGATAATCAAAATAAATATAAGTACCTAATCCTATAATAATTAAAATTAAAAAGAAAATTAAACCTTTATGAGACTTTTTCTTAGGAGGTGGAGCACTAACAACACTTTCTTCTTGAACATTATTAGTAGGTGGCACTGAAGATAACTCTGACTTCACTTCAATCCTAGGTGTCGTAACAGGAGGAGTAGCAACTTCCTTATTTGTAACACCAGCTGCATTATCTTCTTTTTCCATAGCACTAGCTAAACCACTTACATTAGCTTTACCTTTATCACTACTAGAAGCATCAACTACTGCCTCTGTGACAGGAGCAATAACAATACCAGGACTTCCTGCTAATTCTTGACTTGGTGTACTTGTAGATGCACTAGGAGTAGTTTGATTAACTGATGTATTATTAACTGCTGAAGTATTAGTTGTATTAACTACATTACCCTCTTTATTCTCATTATTCATAACTATTTCTCCTTTTCCATATATCTAATCTTTTTCCGACTAGTAGAATGTTTATATTTAACATTTTGTCCAATAATATCCGAAACATCAAGTATCGTAATAAACGCTTCTTCATCCATATCATCCGCAATACTTCGCAATTCACTAATTTCAATACGGTTAATTACCACATACATAACCTCTTTATCTCCACTAATTAATCCCTTACCACGAATAGTTGTAACAGTACGACCTAATCTACGATATATTTCATGTGCCATATCAGTACCTCTATCAGTAACAATAAGTGCTGCCTTTACTTGTTCTAAACCATCTGATACAAAATCAATTACTTTAGACGTTATAAAATAAGTAAGCAAACTATACATCGCTCTATCAATTCCAAAAATAGCACCTGCTACACTAAAAATAACAATATTAAATATTAAAACAATTTGTCCTACAGAAAAAGTAGTTCTTTTACTAATAACTAACGCCACAGATTCAGTTCCATCAACACATCCTCCATAACGAAGAACAATACCAACACCAATACCCAATAAAATACCACCATATACAGTCGCAAGTAACATTTGTTCAGTAACTGGTTCAATATATTGAAAAACACTCAAAGATAAAGAAAATAAAATCATACTGTAAACAGCACTCATTAAAAACTCTTTACCTAAACTCTTATAACCTATATATATAAAAGGAATATTCAAAATTAAAACAAGTCCACTAACAGGTAAATCTGTAAGTTTAGAAACAATAATTGAAATACCTGTAACTCCACCATCTAAAATAGTATTAGGAATTAAAAAAGTCTCTAAAGCAAAAGCTGCTAAAACAGAGCCAAATGTTAACATAATATATGAAATAATTATTCTTGCATTTCTTCTTCTCGCCTTTAACACTTTTACCACTCCCTATCATAATAATTATATATCAAGATGAAACAAGGAGCAAGAACAAACTAAAAACTTGACACCAAATAAAAAGAAGAGATTACTCTCCTCCTTCAAACTGTGAATT
>CALVJZ010000085.1 GCA_944332465.1 uncultured Bacilli bacterium
GTTTCAGGAAGAGGAGAACTTCATTTATCAGTATTAATAGAAACTATGAGAAGAGAAGGATTCGAACTTTTAGTTTCTAGACCAAAGGTAATTATTAAAGAGATAGATGGAGTAAAATGCGAACCAATCGAAAGACTAATAGTAAATGTTCCAGATGATTGTATTGGAAATGTTATAGAGAAATTAGGAAAAAGAAAAGCTGAAATGGTTAATATGGAACCTGCAGAAGAAGGACATACTAAAGTTGAGTTTAGAATTCCAGCAAGAGGTCTTATAGGATATAGAACAGAATTTATGACAGATACAAAAGGTGAAGGTACTATGAATCATATATTTGATTCTTATGAGCCTTACAAAGGAGAGATTGTATCTAGAGTAAGAGGAACAATTATAGCTTTTGAAAATGGTAAATCAGTAACATATGGATTATATAATGCACAAGATAAAGGTGAATTATTTATTGGACCTGGTGTAGATGTATATGAAGGTATGATAGTAGGTTTAAATTCAAGAGGAGAAGATTTAGCAATAAATGTATGTAAAGAAAAACACTTAACTAATACTAGAGCTTCTGGTTCTGATGAAGCATTAAGATTAGTTCCACCAATTCAAATGTCTCTTGAAAAAGCAATTGAATTTATACAAGACGATGAACTTGTAGAAGTAACACCAAAATCAATTAGATTGAGAAAGAAAATCTTAGATAGTAAAGAAAGAGAAAGAGCACAAAGAGCATCAAATAAATAAAAAAGTAAGGTGGTTTAGTTATTCTAAATCACCTTTTATATAGAATATATAATTTTAATATTTAAGAAGGATATAAAAAATGAATGAAAAAGAATTAGAAATAGTAAAACGAAAAGCTTTAGAAGATCATATTCCAATTATAATGGATGATACTTTAGAAAAAATAAAAGAAATTTTAGAAAATGAAAATCCTAATAGAATACTAGAAATTGGAACTGCTGTTGGATATTCTGCAAGTCAATTTGCAAGATATACAGAGGAAAAGTGCAAAATAGATACTATTGAAATCGATGAAGAGAGAGCAAAAGAAGCTAAAGAAAACATCAAGAAAATCGGTTTTGAAGATAGAATTAATGTTATTGTTGGAAATGCAGTAGATATAATTCCAACTCTTACAAATAAATATGATATTGTGTTTATTGATGCAGCTAAAGGAAAATATCCGATATTTTTAGAAGAATCTTTAAAGTTACTTAATAGGGGCGGATTAATCTTAGCAGATAATATTTTATATAAAGGTTATGTTATGAGCGATTATAATAAGCATAAACAGAGAACGGCTGTAAGACATTTAAGAGAGTATATAAAAGAAATTACTGAAAATGATAATTTTGAAACAGAAATATTAGAAATTGGTGATGGACTATCTATTACAAGAGTAAAATAATTGTTAAACTTAGACTTTAATATAAAAAATTAATGAATTTTCAAAAATATAAAAAATAACTCTTAAGAAAACTTAAGAGTTATTTTTTACTTGTTTAATATAAAGTTATATATTTTATTATATATTAATCGACATTTGCTGTTAATACAGGAATAACTTGTTTCTTTCTAGAAACAACTCCTGGTAAAAATGCTGTATTATTTTCAACTTTAACTGAATAAGATTTTTCAACTAATTCATTATTTCCAAAAGTGATTACTTGAGAATTGCTATTGATTATATCTGTTATTAAGAAAAATACTAAGTCTAATCCTAAAGAATCTTTTTCTTTTAATAAAGCAGCTTCAATCTCAGGTTTTCTAACCATAACTTCATCTATGTCTGCTGTATTTACTTGTGAAATTTTAGCTTTTACTTTATCTTGTAATGTAACTTGTTTTGCATCTAGATTAACAAGTTCTTCTGCAGTAAATCCAGATAAATCTGTACCAGCTTTTAAAAGAGCTAATCCATATTTTTCTATATCAACACCAGCAATTTTAGCTAAATTTTCAGCAATAACTTTATCTTCTGTTGTACATGTAGGTGATTTAAAAAGTAAAGTATCTGAAATTATAGCACTAAGCATAAGTCCAGCAATATAGCTTGGTATGTCAATACTATGAGATTTAAATAATTTATATAATATAGTAGAAGTACATCCAACAGGTTCTGCATAATAGTATAAAGGATCTGAAGTATTAAATCCGCTAATTCTATGATGATCTACCACCATTTTAATATTTGATTTTTCAACTCCATCAGCACTTTGAGCAGGTTCGTTATGATCGACTAAAATAACAGAAGATCCTTCATCTAATTTTTCTAAAAGTTCAGGAGCTCCTACTTTAAAATAATCTAAAGCAAACTCGGTTTCTTTTGATACATTTCCTAGTCTATAAGGAACTGCAGTTTTTCCTAATTTAGTTTGTAAAAATGCCATTGCAATACTTGAAGCAATTGAATCTGTGTCAGGACTTTTATGTCCAAATACTAATAATTTTTCCATATCTATTATCTCCAATCTATTTAATATTAAAGTATCTATATATTATAATAATTTTTTACTTTAATCAAGTCATTATATGTTAAATTCAATAATATCTACTTATGAAGTAATATATAAATTATTTTGCATAAGGTATATTAAAATATTTTTCATAAGAATCTTTAATTGGTAATGAATAAACAGATATGCAGTTTCCATTTTCATCATAATTAAATCCAAAAATATCTGGAATATCATTCGGAGATGTAGATATTTTAAGAGGTTTATATAAATTATGCTCTGAATACATATCTACAGTCTTAATTTGAATTTCAGAGAAAAATGGATTCATTAAGTTATGAACTCTTGTTCCATGTAGAGCTGTGTAGTTATCTTGTTTTGGTTTTTTTATATAATCTTTTCTTCTGCTTTTAAGTTCAGTAGTATAAGGAATATAGGTCATTAGATAATTCATAAATTTATAACACATTTTTTCCATAATCTCAGGATTAGTACTTCCATCTACTGATCTAATTACATATCTAATTGCTAAAAAATCATAAATCTTTGTTGATTTATTTTCTAGATTATGATTTATAATTTTATCTATAATACTATTTAAAGATTTAAGTCTTCCTTCTACATAAAAATCTACATTAGGAAAATTCTTTTTTAAAATATTAATTTCTTGTTTTATTAAAGCAAAAAATACTTTTTTGCAAAATTTATAATATTTATATTGACTTGTAGCATTTTTTACTATTAATGCTTTATTTATATTTTTGATATTTTTTGATGTATTAATATATTTTTTATGTTTTTTATTCATATAAAGTTATATCACTCCTATATCATTTTTAAAATTTGCGAACTTACTCATTTTACCATATATTTATATATTAGTCAAACAGTTTAAAGCATATTAAAGCATAACAAATTTCTAAAAATTAAAAACAGCTTTTATTAATTATTAATTTTATTTTTTGTTTCAGTTTAAGATTATTTAGTCATTGTATAGTGATTATTAGTTTTATTATAGTGTATGTTTTAATTATCTAAAAATTACTCAAAATAAATTTAATAAAATTAAATAAAATGTTTGTAAAACCTAGCAATTATAATATTTTTATGGTATAGTATATATGTTAATTTTAAGCGTAAGAGGGATTTATTATGAAAGAGATTGAACTTTTAGCACCAGCAGGTTCTTTTGAAAAAGCAAAAATAGCGTTTTTATATGGTGCAGATGCTGTATATATGGGAACAAAAAGTTTATCTTTAAGAACTAGAGTTGGTGTAGAAGATGATGAAGTAGAAAAAACAATTAAATATGCTCATAACATCGGAAAAAAAGTGTATGTAGCTATTAATATATATGCCTGGGATGAAAAATATGCAGAAATAGAAAAAGTGGCTAAAGAGCTAAATAGAATAAAACCAGATGGAATTATAGCTTCAGATGGTGGAGTTATAGATGCTCTAAAAGAGTATGCACCTGATATTGATATTCATATAAGCACACAAGCAAATGTAATTAGTTATCATACAAGTAAATTTTGGTATGATAATGGAGCAAAACGTGTTATTCTAGGAAGAGAAATGAATAAAGAACAGATAAAAGAGCTGATAAAACGAAAACCTAGCGACCTAGAGGTCGAAATGTTTGTTCATGGTGCAATATGTTTTGCTTACTCTGGAAGATGTTTTTTAAGTGATTTCTTATCTGGAAGAAGTGCAAACCTTGGTGATTGTATTCAAAGTTGTAGATGGGCTTATAATATGTATGTTGAAGAAAAAAATAATCCAGGAGTATTAATGCCAGTAGAGACAGATGATAAAGGTACATATATTTTCTCATCTAAAGATTTGTGCTTAATAAAAGAAATTCCTGAAATAATAGAAATGGGTGTAGACAGTTTAAAAATAGAAGGAAGACTTAAAACGGAATATTATTTGGCATCTGTTGTAAATACTTATAGAGCAGCAATTGATGATTATAAAAAAGATCCTGAAAATTATGATTATAAAAAATATCTTAAAGAATTGGAGAAAACTAAAACTAGAGGACTTACTACTTTTTATTTTAATGATAGAAATAATAAAGATATTCAAGAATATGAAGGAAA
>CALVJZ010000086.1 GCA_944332465.1 uncultured Bacilli bacterium
TCTTTTGTAAAAGGACGAATTCTAAGTTCCAAACGTTCCATAACATCTCTTTCACGAGTTTGCTCTGTCATAGACATCAAACGACCTTTTATAGTAGCATATACATCAGAAAAAGTTGGATAATCTTTTGATGTAAATTGTGAAAAATCACTGTTAAAATCAATTCCAAAACGTTTATAAGTATCTTGAACAACATCACTAAACATACCTAAAACATCATCCTCAATAGATGGTGCATAATATTTTAAAAACGCTTTTAAAAATTGAATTGTACGCGTTAAAACAGTATAACCTAAACCTTGTTTAATTTCTTCTTCATCAGCATCAATAACAATTTCTAGTGGATTAATCATACCAAATTCTCCACCCTTACCAATATCAATTGTATCTCCACCATAAGTTTGTGTAATCTCTCTTAACTCATCTTCAGGGTCAATCGCAACAATCTGACAACCATTACGAATATGCGTACGAAGCAAAATCTTAGCAGCTGTACTCTTACCAGAACCAGATGTACCAAGAATTATCATATTAGCATTATTTCT
Organism: uncultured Bacilli bacterium; assembly: GCA_944332465.1. GTDB lineage: Bacteria > Bacillota_I > Bacilli_A > RF39 > UBA660 > Faecimonas. The sequence goes on from CALVJZ010000086.1 coordinate 546, forward strand.
ATTATTTTCTTTACGAATACGATATAAAAATTGATTAAATAGAATAACACCACCAGAAAAATCCACACCAAGTAATGTTGATAAACCTGGATCTTTAATACTATCAAAAATAAAAGGATACATTGCTGCTATAGTAACAGATGGAATTGGCGTACCAATTCTCTGTTCAATATCTTGAGATGGAAAAATAGGTAAAATACTCTTTAAAACCTTTTCTTGTTCAAAACGTAATGAAACTGCTTTTAATTCCATCGCATCTAAATAATTTTTAACATTAACTTTCTTTAACTCTAATTCTTCTTTAGTATCAGCTGTAATCATTATGTGCATTTGAAAATCAAAAATACGTGCCTGACTACCAGCCAACATAGACGTAAAATACTCTAAACTTTCAGCATCTTGACGATATCTTTCACGAACAGTTAAATCACGTTCATGTTGATATTTCTCTTTCAAATCAGCAACTTGTCTATTCAACATTTTAGCCATAGTTTGAAAAGGAACAGGTATATGCTTAACAACAACTTTAATACCAGGCATATTAGTTAAAGATGATAAATATCCTGGTGTTATATATTTAGGATAAGAAACAACAGTTAAAATGGTTGCATACTTATCACTAATGAAAAAATCACTAGGGTTAAAACTAAGTCCCTTAGGTGCAAGTTGACTTCTTAAACTTGTACTCATACTGGCATCACCGTCCCAAACTCTGTAGTTTTACCCCCATTTAAGAAATTATCTAAAATTATTCTTAAATCATCATTAGTTGTTTGTGAAGCATTAAGTCCACAACTAGCAAGACCATTAATTAACATTCTTACTTTCTTTTGAACCATATCATTATCTTTTTCTTTAAATAAGAAATAATACTCTGTATCCACTACATTATTATTAATAAAACTATTACCCTTTTCTATATCCTGCATAATTAACTTACGAATAGAAGGAGACTGTGTTTCATTATATAAAAGTTGCAATTGTGACATATAAACAGATATATCAACAGGTCTATCTGCAACAACTAACCAGAACTCAAAATCTAACATATTATAAAAATTTTTCAAACTAATTAACACATTATCTTGAGCCTGAGGATCAAGTATAAAAATATTACGCGGAGATATCTTTACACCAGATACTTTTAAATTATTATAAGTAACAATCATTCCATTCTGAATAGCTTTAACCGGAATCCAATTTTCCGTATAATTATTTCCTGATACTGTTTTCTTTGTCATTCATGAAACACCAACCTTTCCAATGATATGTTTGAGGGGTTGTAAAATAATCATACATTTCAACAATAATAGTTAAAATATTATGATAATAAGGTACTGGCATAACCAAAAATCCACAAAATACTGCTGGAGTCAATATAGCAATTGTCACCCAGGTATTTGTAAGCGGCATAAATGCCAATAAAATTATTGTTATCATAACACCCGTCATAAATAATATTAAATCGAACGGTTTAAACAACCCCAAAATTAATTGACCTTTCTTTGTATTAGCAGGTATTAAATATTGATTCACTATGTATCACACTCCTAAATTTATAGTATTCGATCTATATGGTCAGTGGTATCATATCCTGTTGCATTAACTCCACCTGTTTGATAATCATCAGGTCCAGTTTCACTAGAATGTATATTATGCTGACGTCTAGACAAATAGTGATCTGTAACTGCCTGATTAAAGGCAGAGGTACTACCATCATAATCATTAGGAATACGAGTAGTATCACGATAACTTCGGCTTTGACCAGTTCTCTTAAGTTCTGCATCAACCTTCTTATCGCGAGCATTAAGTTTACCAGAACGAGATCTCTGTTGTGCCAAAGCTAAAGACATTTCTTCCATACTTGTAACATCATGAGCAAAACCCCTAGAATCTTCCCATTGATATACATGATGACGCCCGTTATTATCTACATAAGTATAATTAGGAGTAAGACCTTGACTTAACTCTTGTTGGAATCGATCCATATCTGTAACCATCTGATCAGTAAATGCTTGAGATTTAATAGCAGCACCATGAACTTTACTTGCAGCTTCAGGAGTAATACCAACCTCTCTTAACTGCCACTTACCACGTGACATTTTTTGATGCGTCATTCTATCATCTCCAGTAATCATTTGTGCTGCCAAATCTCTACCAGAATTAAATGCCATACCAAGTCCAGGTGCTGCTTTTCCTTGGTTAAATGACTGCACCTGAGCATTAGAAGCATCTTTAGCAGCCCAAACCATATCAAGTGGAGTACCTCCTTGTCTAATAGCACCTGCTCCAGCTAAAATACCTGAAAGTCCAACATTACTCATACCCATTCCTTTGATACCAAGAGCATCTTTAATAAATTTAGGTGCCATTTTTGCAAAGAAGAATAAACCTAACATAATAAATACAAATGAAACTGGTCCAACAAATCCTCCTGCATCGCCTATAACAATACCATTAACAATCATATCTTGAATTAAGAAAATAACAAAGTATACAATTGCTAATCTCAAAAATAAGTCCAAGTAAGTAGAAGTCAATGATTTTACCCAAGAAGCAAACATTCCATCTTTTGCTGACTTAGGTTCAATATAACTAATTACTGGTATAGGCGCAAGAAGCCTTAAAACTGCAAGCTTTATAGCACGTATCGCAATATCAATCGTAAACCCTACTAAAACAACTAGGAAAACTATTCCAACTATAAAAGAAACAATCCAATTGAAAGCAAATACATAACGTCCTGTCTTAAAGAACCCACCAATAAATGGAATATATTGTGCCCAAGAACCACCATCACCATCAAGTTTACAACTAGCTTCCACCATTTCACTACTTAATAAGGTCGAAGTAGAAACATCAAGTTGTTGGTAGATTAAAATCGCCTGTTTATCATCTTCATCTAAATCATGATTACAATACCAATTATCTCGGTCTGTTTCATCATCAGTAGTTCTACCTTCTGCTGGTTTCATATTAATTCGATAAAAAGACTTTAAAACAGTAGATGCAAAAATTCTTGATGATTGGTCTAACTTTTGCGCCGTTGTTGTAGCGTCATTAGACTCATCGACGCCCATCGCATTATCGGTTGTACCAAGTATCAACCGTCCAAGAGTATTATTTGATAAAATTCTATCTTGTAACGAATATAAAACACCAAACAACAAACCATTATTATTTAAATATTTTTCAAAAGAATTAGCACTAGCAGCATTAGGAATATTAATTGGCATAAGTGTTGTAAGAAGAGCTAAAGCAACAACAACCCTCGTAATAAAGTTACCAAACCCTTCTTTAGGATTCATAAACTTATCAGGATCCATAATTCCCTGTAAAATAGTTATTGTAAGTTTAAATACCATAAACACACCAATAATTAATTGGATACGCCCATAGAAATTTTTAATAGTTTCATTTTCAAACAACTGTGCGCTTGCAACATTGAAAAAGACCTGATACATCTGTTCAAGCAAAAAGTAAACACCTGCATTCAAAACCATACCAAGGCCACGAATAATATTACCAATGGTATTTGCATTTAAGTTATCAGTCATTAAAAATCACCTGCCTAATTCAATACGCAAATTGTATCTGTCGTAATACCAAACACATTTAATAATACACTAACAAGTGTAGGAATTAAGAAAAGAGCAACAGCCAAAATCAATCTAACAACCAATTTTCTTTCCGCTTTTTTCATATTTTCATCATCACTTGCAATAATAGATTTAGCAAAATCAATACTACTTAATATAACAACTAAAATTGGTCCTAAAATTTTAACATAATTTAAAACTTGTTGTAAAAGCCAAGCAACACTTTCTTCATCTTCCGTGCTACCTAATAAAGAATCACAATCTTGTATTTCATCACCAAACTCTAATTGTCCTTCCAAATCTTCAATAGTTAAATCTTCAGTATGTTGTGTAAAACTATTACTACCGTGTT
>CALVJZ010000087.1 GCA_944332465.1 uncultured Bacilli bacterium
TTATTGTCTTTATCAAATGGTACTAAAATACACTTACGACTTGCCAAATAATCACACATATGAACAAAACTTTGATACTTAGTCTTTGGAGCTTCTAATACCTCTTCACCATTATAATCTGTAGTCCATGGCCCCATATGTGTTTTAATTACTGAACAAAGTAAATCTATTTCTTCATCACTCATAAGTAGATTAGCCTTTTGTTCCATTATAAAATTTGCCATTAAAATTGGATGATCAAAGCGTACATATTGTTCTTTAGGATTACCATGTTTTAATCCATCATGAAGTAAAAGACCAACTAACATAATATCTTTTTCATTATCTTTATACTTACCTCCAATAATAGGATCTTGTAATAATTCATACCCTATTCTAACAGCTGCTTTTGTATGTCTTAAAAGCCCACCTTTTCCTAAAGCATATTCAGGATGATATTTACCTGTTGATGATGCCGCAACCTCAAAAAAGTAATCTGGAAGTAAATCTATTAACATTCTACAATCTTCCGCAATTGTCTCATCTTTTATATAAGATAATTCTCTTTCAAATATCTCTTCTCTATCCATTACATTCACTCTCCAATAACTCTACCATAATCTCATTACTTAAATACCAAAACTTTTCTGGTATATAAATACTCTTCTTATCTTCAACCAAATAACCCTTAGATAATAACTTTTCTATATTATAAAAATTAAAAAAACTTTTACCATACTTTTTCTTAAACTCTTCTTTTATAATTCCAAACTTAGTTCTTAAATTTAAAATCATTTCATATTCTATTAAAGCTTTATTATCAATAACTTCTTCAAAAACACGTCTTTTAGCCTTTAAATAATGACTAATACTTCTCGTATTAGAATAACGTATATTATCTATATATCCACTAGCACCAAGTCCAAAACCATAATATTTATTATTTTTCCAATAACAAAGATTATGTCTTGAATATTTCTTATCTTTCGCAAAGTTACTTATTTCATAATGATCATAATCTTTTAATTTAGAACAAATAAACTGATACATAGCATAATCTAAATCTTCAGAAACACTTTTTTCCTTATCAATAAATAATTTAGTATGTTCTTCTAATATTAATGAATAAGTCGATATATGAGAAACATCTAAAGTTAAAATAAAGTTAATATCTTCTTCTAACTCTTCTAAAGTTTCATTTTGAAAACCATACATTAAATCAATATTAATATTACTAATTCCTACTTTTTTACAATAAGAAACTATTTCTTTTACATAATCTAAATCTAAATCTCTATTCATTATCTTTAATAGCCACTGCTGTGTAGACTCTAAACCAAAACTTATCCTATTAATACCAAATTTAACATAACTATCAATTTTTTCTTTTGTAATACTATCAAAATTAGCTTCTATCGTAACTTCACTATCTTTCTTTAAATTTAATTTAGTTAAAATAGAAAAAAGCTTTTTTGTATCATCTAAACTTAAAGAACTAGGAGTACCTCCCCCTATATATAAGGTGTCTAATACTTCTCCTTGATAATTATCATCAATCTCTTTAGCTAATGAATCTAGATAAAAACTAATTTGTTTTTCATTATAAAAAATCTTACAAAAATCACAATAACTACAAATCTTCTTACAAAATGGAATATGTATGTAGCAACTACCTATGTTGGACATTTTCTACAAATTTTCCTCCATCATAACCTTTACTTCGATAAGTGTGTAAAATCATTTCTGCCATTTGAAATTTTTCTCCATCAATCTTCTTTAAACGACCACTTAAATTCCTTTGAACTACATTACGACCAAGACATAATTCTTCTCCTATTTCTTCACTACTTTTACCACTCATCAACATATTATAACAAGTAAGCACTTGTTCAATTACCCTTCTATTATTTGTAGAAAAAGATTTGTTTTCATTTAAAACATCAAAAACTTGTTTATATAGAATAATAGAAATTCCTGGTAATCTTTCGTGAACATAATCATAAACTGTAGTCTTTCCTAATCCAAAGGCTTCAGCTGTATCTCTTAGTGAAGCATGGTTTTCAATCATGTATTTAGCAATTTCTATAAAAATTTCATTTTCTTCTGTCACAAAAGGTTCATGTGGATTTTCCATCTCTTCATAATAACGACTAATATATCTAGCATGAACTCCAATCTTATCTTTTAATCTTTTGTCACTAACATTATCTAAAACTTCATTTACTTTACTAACATCAATACATAAATACTCTGCTAACTCTTCTCTTGTAAACCAGTTATTTAAATATTCATCAACTATACATTTATCTGTAATATATTCATCCATAATAAACCTCCTACTTATCTCCTGTAGATAAAATAGATAAAAATGCTTCCTGTGGTACATCAACACTACCTATTTTCTTCATTCTCTTTTTACCTTCTTTTTGTTTTTCTAAAAGTTTTTTCTTACGTGTCACATCTCCACCATAACATTTAGCTAAAACGTTTTTACGTAATGCTTTAATATCAGTACGAGCTATAACATGTGTACCAATAGCTGCTTGAATTGGCACTTCAAACATCTGTCTAGGTATAATTTCTTTTAATTTTTCAACTACAACTTTTCCTCTACTATAAGCAAAATCTTTATGAACGATTACTGATAAAGCATCAACAACTTCACCATTTAATAAAATATCCATCTTTACTAAATTACTTTCTTTATAACCAATTAACTCATAGTCAAAAGAGGCATAACCCTTTGTAAAAGATTTTAATTTATCAAAAAAATCATAAACTATTTCAGAAAGTGGTATTTCATAATAAATAGTTACTCTTTGTTCATCTAAATATTCCATATTAATAAAAGTACCACGCTTATCTTGACACAATTCCATAATAGGTCCAATATAATCACTTGGTGTAAAAATACTTGTTTTGACATATGGTTCTAAAGTTTTTGAAACTAATTCTCTCTTTGGCATCTTAGTAGGTGAATCAACAAGTATTTTCGAACCATCTGTAAGAATTACTTCATATACAACAGAAGGAGATGTTGCAATTAAATCTATAGAAAACTCTCTTTCTATTCTTTCTTCTATAATTTCCATATGTAAAAGACCTAAAAAACCACATCTAAATCCAAAACCTAGTGCTTTAGAAGTCTCTGGTTCAAAAGTTAATGATGAATCATTCAACTTTAACTTTTCTAAAGCTTCTCTTAAATCTTCAAACTTGCTTGCATCAATTGGATAAAGACCTGAATAAACCATTGGCTTCATAGGTTTATAACCAGGTAAAGCTTTATCTGCTGGATTACTATCTAACGTAATAGTGTCACCTACTAAAACATCACTAATACTTTTAATAGATGCATATAAATATCCAACTTCACCAGCTTTTAAAGACTCTATATGTTTTTCTTTAGGCGTATCAATAGAAATACCCACCACATCATAAGTAGCACCAGTTTCCATCATCCGAATAACATCCCCTACTTTAACTTCACCATCTACTACTCTAATACTTGTAATAATACCACGATATGGATCAAACAAACTATCAAAAATTAATGCTTTTAGTGGACTCTTAACATCACCCTTTGGAGCAGGAATTTTTTTAATAATAGCTTCTAACAACTCATCTATTCCAACCCCTGTCTTAGCACTAGTTAAAATAATATCTTCCCTTGAAAAGCCAATGTTTTCTAACTCTGTACATACTTTTTCAATATCTGCACTAGGTAAATCTATCTTATTAACAACAGGTATAACTGTTAAATTATTATCAAGTGCCAAATAAAGATTAGCTAAAGTTTGTGCCTCTACTCCTTGTGCCGCATCAACAACAAGTAATGCTCCTTCACATGCCGCTAAACTACGTGACACCTCATAAGAAAAATCAACATGACCTGGCGTATCAATTAAATGTAAATAATACTCATTATTTTGATATTGATAAGTAAGTTGTACAGCATTTAACTTAATCGTAATACCACGTTCTCTTTCAATATCCATAGAATCTAACATTTGCTCTTTTAATTCACGTTGTGAAATAGCCCCTGTTTTTTCTAATATTCTATCTGCAAGAGTACTCTTACCATGATCAATATGTGCAATAATACAAAAGTTCCTAATATTTTCTTGTTTCATATTTCCTCCCGCTCCAACAATATATTACATAAAACTAAAATAATAATCTAAACATACATACTTATTATATCATACCAAAAGAAAAAAGCTACCAAAGTAGCTTATTCTGCAATAGAACTTTGATAAAAATAATATTTACCATTATTAGCTTTAAACTTATAAGTAATAGTATTAGCTTGATTTAAATAATCGTTTAAAGCAACCGGTCTTTGTTGATATTCTTCCATTTTAACATTACCTTGACTAGAAATTAACATCGTATGATTATAATCTTTATATAC
>CALVJZ010000088.1 GCA_944332465.1 uncultured Bacilli bacterium
TTTTTAGCGAAAAAAGTCGTATAATGTAGTTATGATAGCAATGCCTGCTATCGTAATATAAACGGTGAGAGTTTTTTGTTGTGCTATGGGGGATTAGCAGTATCGTAGTTAGATTAGAAGTAGTAAATTATATGCTCGATTTATGTTACGGTGTATGTTAATTGAATATAGCCTTTTGTAGTATTTGTTTTGTTTTTATTAACATAGGGCAATTGCATAGGAGTGATTGCCAATGAAATGGAAATACTACAATTGGGGACACCATATGATAATAAGAACTGAATCAACAGTTCTTTTTATTTTACACAAAACTACTTCGAATTAAAAAATATACTTGAAAAAAAATATTACAATAATATAATTAAATTATAAAAATAATAGATTATATGAGGTGAGAATTAGAAGTATGAAAAAGAAAACTATAGGAATTATATGTATCTTACTTATTGTACTGGCATGTATTTCTTTTATAGGCTATAAAGTTTATCTATTAAATGCCTATAATACTAAAGAATTTGATAATAACTACTCATATTTTTTAGATATTCTTAAGAAAAAAGATACATATACTATCAAAAACAATAATAAACAAATTAGTGATTATCTAAAATATGATAAATTAAAAATAGGAAACATGTTTAAAAACTATGTTTTACAAGAACAAATCCACAGTAATTTAATAGAATATCACTTATATGAAAATAATAAGACGACCGCAAGTGTTGTCATTTTAGAAACGAATCCCATATATAAATCAGAAATTTATAAAGATGAAGAAAAAATATCTATAGATAATATTTTAAAACGTCATAACTTAAATAATACCTTAGATTTATTTGAATATTTATCTAAGAATAAAAACAACAATCTTAATATTTTTTCAAGTAAAGAAGATATAAAAGAAACCTATGCAATTAAAAAAGTATTATCAGATGCATATGGTAATATAGAAGATAAAAACAACAAATTAAAAGGTATAACCTTTATCGATGGTAAATATAAAGGATATCTCATAACATATCCATCTAATTATGAAATTACTATTTTAAATGGCAATAAAAACTATGTAATATCACTAATTAATACAAAACTTTCAAAACAAGAAGTTTATGATTTGTTAAATACAATAAATATAGAAAAATAAATTATTATCTAGACAAATAAGTAAAGATAAGCTATTTACTTATTTGTCTTTTTATTTATAAAGAAAATGTGCTAAAATAAAAGCAATAAAGAAAGAGATGATTAGATGAATTTAGAAAAAGATAAATATATTATAGTAGAAGTAATACCAACTCATTCTAATGCTGAAAAAGGAATGATTGCTCAAATATCAGCTTTAAAATTAGATGGTTTAAAACTAAAAGATAGATTTGATTATCGTCTAAAAGATGAACTTATTGAAAATAAAGATTTAAAAGAAGTAATTCAATATGATAAAGCATCATTTACCTATGTTGATAACCCTAATTTTATCCCTGAAAAATTTAAATCCTGGGCTAAAGACCTTCCCTTACTATTAATAGAAGATACTTATACATTAGACTATCTAAAAGATATAAAAAATAAAAAAGAACTAATATATCCATATCTAAATATGGAACATTCTTATGATGTTTTTAATAAAATAATGAAAAAATACAATCTTGCTCCTAGTAATCATTTAGTTGACTTACTATATGAAGCAATTATTTATGAATCTAATAATAAAGGTGACAAAAATGAAAATTAGTGAAGTTAGTGAAAAGTATAACCTACCAGCTGCGACATTACGTTATTATGAAAAAATAGGTTTATTAGAAAATATTGAAAAGAAAAATGGAATTAGAAATTATCAAGATAAAGACCTAGAAACAATACACTTTATAATTTGTATGAAAAAATCTGGTTTTAAGCTAGAAGATATAATTACTTTTATAAAAGGAAAACCTAATAAAAGATTAGAAATGCTTTTAAAACAAAAAGAAGAACTATTAAAAGAAATAAAAGAAAAAGAAGATACCTTAGACTTTTTAAATTATAAAATAGATATCTATAGTAATAAAAATAAATAGATATATTATAAACAGGGGAATATTATGAGAAAAAAGAAAAGTAAAAAACTAAAAGAGGTAAAATATACCTTAGAAAGCAATAATAACCTTCTACAAGATTTATTAGTGTTTGCTAAAGATAATATTGATGATGCACGCAGTTTCTTTAAAGAAGTTACAGAAACAGAACTTAGACCATTGCTATTTGCTAAAGATGAAAAATTATCTGAAGAACAATTAAGAAAACGTGATTATTATAAAAACATCTTAAATTATCTAAGGAGTTTTTCTGGTACAGATAAGGGTAATGATTTTTTTAATGATAGTGAAAAATATTTTGATATAATGAGTGATATTTTTGAAAATATAAAATATATGCCACTAGATCAACAAAAAAATTATCTTGAACAAGCACTTATAAATATGCAATTTCTAGAAACACTTCCATTTCCAGAAATAAATTTTATTTTAAGAGCAAAACCACATCAAAATTACAGATTAACATACATGCCTAAAACACCAAATATTTATCCTAAAGCACCTAATCCATATGAAGAAAATATATTTTTAGATGGTACTTTTACTGTAACAGATGAAGAAGATTATATATCACTAGATGTAGAACAAGCAACATACGTTATAAAAATAAAAAAAGGGTACTATCATTCACTAGTAACAAAAAAATCACATCCCTTTATCACTAGAAAAATTGATGTATATGATATTGGTCTACATTTTAGAAACATGCCATCACTTTTAGAAATGGATAATACTCCTTGTTCTTTAGATGAATATCTTGCTTTAAAAGGAAGAAAAGATCATCTTCAAATTGAAAAAAATAATGAAAGAATTAGAGCGATTCAAGAAGAACTAACAGAATTATATCGAAACAACAGTGAATTATCTGAAGGAGATAATTCTAAAACACTTGGAAAAAAATTACCTAGTCAAGGCCAAAATGTAAATTGACAAATAAGAATCATCGTGGTATATTAACTCCACAAAAAAACTTACATAGAAAAAAGAGGAAATAAAAATGAATTGGATACATTATCTGGAATTTGTCTTAAAACTAAAATCTCCAGAACAACTTAAAGATGAAGCTATAAGAAATAATATGTCCGCTAAAGAATACTTTGCTAAGTTAGAAGCTACTTTAAAGACAAAAAGAGAATACTACTTAAAATTTGTTAGATTAATGTACATTGGATATATGGTTTTATCTTCAAAAGATCATAGTTCTTATTTTATAGAACCATTAGAAGATACTAACGCTAAAACAAGAAAGATTCCAAAAATTGGTGAAAATGACGTTGAATTACCACGAAAAAATTATAAACTTCTTTCAAGACAAGAAATAGACGAAGCACTAGAGGCTGTTTCAAATCATAAAACAAAAGATAGAAGTGATGATGTTAATAGAATTCTTTATGCTATGTTAAAAACACAAGATAGATTTGGAATAATAGATGAAACTATACCTAATACCTTAAATATTTTATCATGTTTAAAAGATTTATCATTTTCAAGCTTTGCAAATCAATATGCATCAACAAAACAAGGTGATGCAAGGAGTGTAGTTGAAGCAGTTCTTCCTTACCGCATTGCATGCGGAAAACAAGAAGCTAAAAAAATCAAAGATAGAGTAGAAGCACGTTTAGTAGGTCATGAAATATTATTATGCTTAAATAATATGTACTATGAAGAAGACGTTGAAAAACCTTACAAACTTTTTGATACAGAACAAGTTATTAATGCTAAAACTACAGAATCCATTGTTAAAAGATTTAGTGAAAAATCAGGAAATAGACTTTTGAATATTATGAATGCTGTAAGAGGGGAAACTTATAGTATTATAAATGATGATGTTTTAGGACAAGCTGAAGAAAGAACACCTTTTTTTAAACTTTCTTTAATTTACGCCTGTTCAAATTTAGGAGAAGAAAATATAGAAGGACTATTCTCTATGAATGAAGATGAATTGAAAGAAAGAGTAACAACTCTAAAAGAAAAGAATAAACCAAAGACTAGAGCAAAACAAAGAAGAAGTCTATGGATTAGATAAATGTTTACTTGTAAAATATCCCAATATAGAGTATGGTATATATGAGGTGTAGTATGAAAATAGAAGAACATGTAGTATATAATAATGACGTTATAGGAAGAGAAATTCCATATGAAGAATTTAGAAACCTATTTGGTAGTTATAAAATTAAAAAAGGCCTTCCTGATGGTTTTTCGTATGTAAGATTTGAAAGAGAAAAAAGTGACTCTGA
>CALVJZ010000089.1 GCA_944332465.1 uncultured Bacilli bacterium
TGAAATGGGAAGAATTGGTGCTGAAATAGCTGAAAGAAATGAAGCTATAATGTCTGAAATATATACAGAAGTATTTGCACGATATAAAGAAGCTCAAGCATATGATGATGCTATCGCTCGTGCAACAACAGACGAAGAAAAAGCAGAGCTTACTCGTCGTAAAGCAAGTGCTTTAGCAGGAAGTGCAGATTTAATTAATCAATTTAGAATGTTAAATATTGAAACCAACCAACTAAAATCAGGCGGTATAAAAGGACAACAAGATGATTTAAATGCTGTAAATAGTAAGATGAACTATCAAGGTAGAAGACATGCTAAACTTCCAAAATATGATGAAGAATACGCTGAATTAGATAGACATATCGGAGAATTAGCAGATGATGAAATTGCTGCCATTGCAAACGGTGATAATGAAAGAGCTGTTAAACGTTTTGTTGAAAGAGAATTAGAATATGCTCAAAATACAGAAAATAGAGGAAGTCTATTTGGTAAACGCTCTGTAGGCAGATTTGATTTTAAACCTCTTCCTGTTGACCTTGATTATAGACCAGATCCATTTGTAAGAAATCTATTCTCAACTATTGCTATTGCTGGAGCTGCTATAAGTACATTTAATGGAATTCAAACTCATTTGCGTGAGCAACAACAAGCAATAGATGCTCATAATCAACATATTGCTGATGCTAATGCCCATAACCAAGCTACTATGGATCAAGTTCATGCAACAGGTCAAGATATTGCTGACCACCGAGAAGTATTTGGAGAAGGTATGAAAGCCCAAGCTCAAGAAGATATAATTGGAAGAATTAATACCAATGAAAGATATGGATTAGATTCATCAGCTGCTGAATATGGTAGCTGGGCAATTAATACAGATACCTATCGTCAAATTGATGATGCTGGTCATGCTGTTGCAGAACAAATGCAACAACAAGCTCAAACTGGTTTAAATGATATTGCTAATCAAGTTGCTGCTGGAACTATGACACAACAACAAGCATTACAAGGATTAAGTGATTTAGCAAACTCAACACAACAATCATTTAATGAATTATTAGAACAATCTTTACCAGTTTTACAAAACTATATCCCAGGACATCCACAATTTGAACTTGATGGATTATCTCAAGCAATGCAATACATGGTATCTCATCCAGATGCAATTTCACAAATGAACCAAGGTATGGTTGATGTTACTGCTTTAGGAGAATCTCTAGGAGGACTTACATTTGACCAAGTTCAAGCTCTTGGAAATCTACCTAGCGATCTCGCAACAACATTATTTGGAGCTGCATCAGCTGCTGCTTTAGTAACAAATGTTAACTCTAACATGCAACCAAGACCAAAAAATAAAGAAACCAATAGTGAATTATTTAGAATGGTTGAAGAATTTAGTGAAGAACAAGCTGAAAGAGCTAGTACTGATACTAAAGATGATTCATACCAAAAATCTGCTTAAAAGAACAGAAGTTTCTGTTCTTTTTCTTTTGTTCCGTGTTATAATATTACAAGAAAAGAGGGACATATGAAACTAGTAACAGATATTAAAAAAGCAAAATATATAACACATTCTGGGACAATGCATGCTGATGAGGTTTTTGCCACTGCTTTTTTAGACTTATATAAAAAAGACATTACCCTAATAAGAGTACCAGAAATAAATAATAAAGATATAAAAGAAGATGTTATAGTTTATGATATAGGTAGAGCTAAATTTGATCATCACCAAGAAGATGTTGATATTAGAGACAATGGTATTAAATATGCATCATTTGGTCTAATATTTAGAGAATTTGGAAAAAAATATTTAAAACAGGAAAAAGTAAATGATATTGACGAAGTCTTTGCAGGTATAGAAAAAGAACTGGTAGAAGCAATTGATGCTATTGATAATGGAGATTTTCCAGAAATAATTGCTAATTACAAAGTAAAGACAATTAGTGATATTATAAAAATGTTTAATCCTAGCTATGGAAGTAATCAAGATGAAAATAACCAGTTTATAAAAGCTGTAGAATTTGCCAAGATAATATTTTTAGAAACCTTACATAACGTCATAGGTAAAGTAAAAGCAAAAAAAATAATAGAAGAAAAAATAAAAACTACTAAAAACAATTACTTAGAATTAGATAAATATATACCTTTTGAAGAAACAATACTAAAAAGTGAAGAAGCTAATCACATATTATTTGTAATGTATCCATCTAATAGAGGAGGATATGGTATAAAAACAATAAAAAAATCATTAGAAGATAAAACTGATAGACTACCATTTCCTGAAGCTTGGGCAGGACTTGAAAAAGAAGAACTAGAAAAAGTATCAGGAATTAAAAACATCATGTTCTGTCATAAAAATCGTTTTCTAGTAACCTGTAAAACTAAAAAAGCAGCATATCAAGTATTAGATAAAATATTAAAATAAGTTAAAAAAATTAATAAACTTTATATAAGACATTTACTTTGAGGATGAAAATAAATATTTAAAAATAAAAAAAGTTGGAAACATTGAAAAAAGTGTTTCTTTTTTTTAGAATTTAAATATATATTTTCAAGTACACTTAAATATGATGTAATTTAAGTGTGAAAGGAAAACAAATATGGAATATGAAAATAGAATTATAAAATATATTTAAAAATGGTTATTTGACTACTAAAGAAGTTACTGATAATAATATTCCTAGGACTTATCTTAGTAAACTCATCAAAAAAATTACGAATATGCAAAAAAATATAGGATTTGCTGATACGATAAAGGCAATTAAAATAATTGGTGAAATTATAGTTCCTGTAGCAGTTTAATAAATAAAACTAACATAAGTATTTAATTTAGGTTATTATTTAAATAAGTGATAGAAAATAACTATAAGTTCTTTTTTTTTAAATAAAAACATAAAACCTATTAGAGGTGGACTATGTTTTTACGAAAAATAGATAAAAGAATAAAAATCTTGTTTTTAGTCCTTTTATTTTGTTTTTTATTAATTATCTTACGTGTTTTTTATGTTCAAATTATAGATTATAAAAAACTAAATAAATATGCTAAAAATTTATGGAGTAGAGATTTACCTGTAGAAGCAAATAGGGGTAAAATACTTGATAGAAATGGTGTTGTTCTCGCTGATAATATAACGACAACATCTCTTGTTTTAATACCAAATCAAATAAAGAATAAAAAGAAAACAACCCGTCTTTTAGCTGATATATTAAATGTTAGTTATGAAGAAATGAAAGAACATGTCTATAAACAAACATCAATTGAAAGAGTACACCCTGAAGGTAGAAGATTATCTTATGAAGTATCAGATAAAATAGCTTCTTTAAAATTAGATGGTGTCTATTTAGTAAAAGAATCTAAAAGATCATATCCTTATAAAAATTTACTTTCTCATGTCTTAGGCTATGTTGGAATTGATAATCAGGGACTATCGGGTATTGAACTACAATATGATAAATATTTAACAGGTAAAAGTGGTGCCATTAAATATTTTTCTGATGCCAAAGGAAATAAACTGAATTTAACAGATATTTACGTAGCTCCTCAGGATGGAATGAATATCACTTTAACAATCGATATTAATATTCAAAAATCTCTAGAAAGAGAACTAGACAATATCGTCGATATGTTCTCCCCAGATAATGCCTTAGCTATTGTTATGGAACCTAATACTGGTGAAATATTAGCTATGTCATCACGACCAGACTATGACCCTAATAATTATCAAAATTATAATACTGAAACATTAAGTAGAAATTTACCGATATGGTCATCATATGAACCTGGTTCTACTTTTAAAATAATAACGACAAGTGCTGCTGTAGAAGAAAATGTTGTCGACTTAAAAAAAGACCATTTCTACGATTCTGGAAGTGTCAATGTCGATGGCTCTATTTTACGTTGTTGGAAAGCAGGCGGACATGGAGAACAAACAATGCTACAAGTTTTACAAAATTCCTGTAACCTAGTAGAACAGCAAGAGATACTTTCAATAATGAAAACACCACTAAATTTTCAAAGGAAAAGTATAGTAGATATAAACCAACTATTTTAATAAAAGATACTTTTACTTTCAAAAATACATATAATAATGATTTTTGGGATGCTGAATATATTTATGAGGTGGAGTTATTATCATTAAATGATTTTAGAGGTAAAAAATCAGTTGTTAACACAGAAGAATTTAAGAACTTTGTTAATGAAGAACGTAATAGAGTAATTTGTAAAAAATATGACATGGATATTAATATAAGAGATTTGTATCCAATTAATAT
>CALVJZ010000090.1 GCA_944332465.1 uncultured Bacilli bacterium
GCAACTATTACGATAGTACAAGTTTTAAAAGATTATAAAACTGTAATTATTAGTTTGTTTGTGGGAGTTATGGTTAAAATATTGTTAAATACAAATTTAATGATAGCTTTTTATAAGATGGGACTACCAGCGTATTATGGTGTGATTGCAGCAAGTTTAATCGGTTATTTTATATCTTTTATTATTTGTATAGTATCATTAAAAGTAAAGTATCATATTCGTTATGAAATGTTTGTTAGAAATTTTATTGATGTTGTTTGTGGAACAATGTTGATGTTTATAATACTTTATTTATTACAATTTGTTATTCCTATATCTAGTGATAATAGATTATTAAATTTAGTTATATTAATTGTTTATGGTAGTGTTGGAGCCTTAATTTATTTTATTTATTCGCATAAATTTAAAGTTTTTGATAGAGTTTTTGGAAGAAAGTTTTCTCTTTTTAAGAGAAAATAGACTTTACAGTTGTTTTATGATGGTTATTGTTATTTTTGTTATTTAATGGTAATATTAAAGTGTATGATAGGAGGTAATATAATGGTTAGTAGTGGTAGTGTTAATTCTGACAAAGGTAGTGTAACCTCTGCTCTTTCAACTTATTCTTCTCGAATTGGAGAGTTATCTTCTTCTTGGAGTGGAGCATCTTATGATAGTATTACTTCTCAAGCTGAAGAGTTTTCTACTTCTTTTTCAAGTTCTATTTCTAGTCAAATGAGTGATTTTGCTGCGGCATGTGATTTATATGAACAGTATATGTCTTTTAAAAGTGAATTAGAAAATGCACGTAATATGTATAATCGAGCTAGTAGTAATAATGAAACTAAAGTTGCAGGAGAGTGGCAAGCTAAAATATCAGAATGTCAAAGTGCAATGGAAGATTTAAAGTCACAGATTAATAGTAAATTAGCTTCTGTTTCTTCAGTTAAATTAGAAGCGACTGCAATTTAGGGGGGAGTTTTATGAAAGAAGAGTTTGAAGTAAGTGATTATGGCATATTTACTGATGGTGTTGTACTTACAAATTCTTTAAAAGAAAAAGTTGGTACTTTGCAAGAGAGTTTGTCATCTTTTAAGTCTGTTATATCTAATCAGGATGTTTTTTTAGGTCCTGCTGCTGATGTGGCAAATGAAGATATTGATACTTTGCAACTTGATTTTAATGATGTAAGTGATAATTTTCAAAAAATTAGTGATTATTTAATTACTACTAATGATAATTATCAAAAAGGTGATTATAATGCTTCTGTTCAACTTAGATTAGAAGGTGTTGGTGCGGTTGCAAGTGATTATGCTAATCCTGCTAATTTAAGTGGTTCACATCTAGAATTTATTAATTCTATAAAAGATGGTGCGGTTGAAGCATAT
This sequence comes from uncultured Bacilli bacterium, assembly GCA_944332465.1. Taxonomy (GTDB): domain Bacteria; phylum Bacillota_I; class Bacilli_A; order RF39; family UBA660; genus Faecimonas. The sequence continues at coordinate 1,368 of CALVJZ010000090.1, forward strand.
AATGAGTATGGAGTTTTACCATCTTTAACTATGGCACAAGCAATTTTGGAAACTGGTTGGGGTAAAAGTAAGATTGGTAACAATATTTTTGGTATTAAAGCTGGTAGTGGTTGGACAGGTAAGAGAATTAACTGTGCTACACAAGAACAAAGAGCTGATGGTTCGTACTATACGATTAATGCTGATTTTCGTGATTATGATTCTGTTTCAGATTCTATTGTTGACCATGCAGAGTTGTTGTCTACTGATTTATATCAACCGGTTATCGATTCTACTAATTATGTTGAGGCATGTCATGCTGTTAAAAATTGTGGTTATGCAACTTCACTAGATTATGCAGATAATCTTATATCTATTATTGAAGATTATGGATTAAACCAATGGGATCCTGTTGTTTAAGAAAGGAGTTATTATGGCAAAATATGTATGTGATTATGAACAACTTAATTCTGCTGCTACAAAGTTGAATGATGCAGCTAATGTTTTAAGAACAGATATTAATACTTATGCTGCAGATATTACTAATAGTTTGAGTAGTTGGGATGGTAGTGCTAAAGGTAGTTTTACTAAACAATGTGAAGGACAAGTAAAACTGGCGGTAGCTAAAGCTGATGAGGCTACTTTAGCAGCGGAGTATATTAAAACAGCTGTACAAGAGATACAAAGTACTGATGAAGAATTAGCATCTTTAAAGATATAAGTGTAAAATAATGTCATATTTTTTAGATTTTGTTTTTAAAGTTTTTATTTGATGTTATAATTTTTTTAGATAGGAGAGTGAATTTATGTCAGGTTTACAAGCTAATACTGGAGCAATGAATGCTAATGGACAAGCAACAGTGGCAAGTAGTGAATATCTACAAAATGAGTTAAGCAGTTTAAGAGCAAACGTAGATAGTTTATTATCTATTTGGAAAGGTTTATCTGCTACAGAATTTAATAATTCTTATTTAGCTCAAGCAAATAATTTTAATAAGTTTGCAGTACTTTTAAATGATTTAGGTGAAGCAATTAGTAAAAGTGCTAATATTTTAAATCGTACTGAAGAAGAAAATGCTGATGCTGGAGCTCATTTATTTAATTAGGAGGTTAAGTTATGAACGAATTTCAATTACAAGATTATGCAACTGCTAGAAGTTATGCAGATGCAATCAATAATAATGCTAATAATATTATGGGTATTTTTGATGAAATTGATAATACTATGAATCAATTATATGGTGAAAACTGGTCAAGTTGTGGTGCTGAAGATGCAAAAGCTCGTTATGATGAAATACGTCGTAATTATGAAGGCTTTTATCAAAGAGTTGTAGCAATGAAGACACATATCTATAATGTTACAGCTAGTGATGAAGCTGCAGATACTGCTGCAAGCCAAAATGTTGCTGGTGTATAAAAATGTAGGAAACTACATTTTTTTATTTTGTTTTTCTTTTTTTTAAGCTATAATTATAATAGGTACTGGGGTGAGTAGTGATGAATGAATATAATGTTAGCGATTATGCTATATTTTCAGATGCAGTTTCTATTACTAATAATGTAAATACAAAAGCTAAAGATTTTTTGTCTACTTTTGACAGTTGTGATGCTGTAGTAAGTGATGATGTGGTGTTTTTGGGACCTGCTGCTGATTATTGTCGCAGTTATTTTGATAATGTTAGAGCAGATACGGAAGAAGTTATTGGAAATTTTGATATTGTTATGCAATATTTAACGCAAGCTGGTGAAAAGTATAAAGCAGGTGATTATGAAGCTGCAAATCAACTTTTAGATGATTTAGCTATAACTCATGGAGATTTTATAAATTATTATCAATATTTATATGGAACTGGTTATGGTGATGGTACAATCGCTACATCGGGTTGTGGACCAACTTCGATGGCAATGGTACTAACATATTTAACAGGTGAAGAAGTTACACCAGTTGAGACTGCTGCATATGGTGATAATAACGGTTATTATGTCAATGGACAGGGTACAGCATGGACTTATTTCGATGCTATTGCGACTGATTATGGTGTTGATTGTGAACAAATGCATGTTTCTAGTGACAATATAGTTAATGAATTGCAAAACGATAAAACAGTTATTATGTCAATGGGACCTGGTACTTTTACTAAGGGTGGTCACTTTATCGTATTAACTGGTATTAATGAAGATGGTAGTATATCTGTTGCTGATCCTAATAGTGAAGAGAGATCTAATACAACTTATGATATTAGTGTTTTCCTTAATGAAGGAAAGGAGATGTGGAGCTTTTGTTAGATAAAGAAAAAAATATTAAAATTGCTATAGATATGGTAAAAAAATTAAATTCTAAAGAAAATATTTTTGTTCCTATTTTAGATGGGTTTCATATTGAAAAAGAATTTCCTAGAGGATTTGTTGCCAAGAATGATAAAGGGTTTATAGAAAAGTTTATTTGGGAAGAAAATAAAGAAGCTGATTTAAAAAAGAAAGCAGAATCTGTTTTAGCTCAAGCAATGGCTTTTGGTAAGAAGAATAATGTTAATATTGATAATATTTTCTTTTTAGGAGAATTTAAAAATTCCTTTTTAGGTAATGCTTATATTTATGATGTTTTATTAGCTGATGGTAAATTCGTTAGAGAAATTAGTTTATGTTTTCTAAGTGATGAAGGTAAAGTATTTAATCAAGTATCTTTTTCTAATGGACCTTATTCTACTACTACTTATCCATTGTTAAAAGATATTAAGACAAGCGATTTTAAAAATGATAAAATTACAAAGTCTTTATACGATTTAATTATTTTAGTAATGAAAAACATAAAAAAATAATCGAGTTTTCGATTATTTTTTCTTTTTTAAATTCTTTAATTTGTGATATGTTGCGAAGGCTATTTTATATGTTTTATACCATA
>CALVJZ010000091.1 GCA_944332465.1 uncultured Bacilli bacterium
GGTAATGCCTATGCAGGAGCATTATCACAAGGATATTCTACACCACAAGCAATTATGTATGGAGTTCTAACTGGATCAACAGAAGCCATAACACAAAAACTGCTAGGAGGATTACCAGGATTAAATGATGTGGCGATAACAGGAGTAAAAACTTATCTTCAAGCATCAGCACGAGAAGGATTCCAAGAAGGAGTCCAATCAGTTATGGATAGTTATTTTAGATCGATTTTATTTGGGGAAGAAATTGATTTAGATCAACTAATAGACGAAGTAGGAACATCAGCAGTCTACGGAGCCATAACTGCTGGTATCTTTAATAGCCCTAATTTAACCCTACATTATACAAATAAATCAATTCAAAAACTAAAAGGAGTAGATGGTTTTGACTTGGCAACGTTAGAGAATAACTTAGGAATAACAATATCTGAACTAGAAACACAAACAAACACTTCAGAAGTAGAAGTACCAGAAAATAAAATTAACACTTCAAAAAAGAAAGAAACAACCATATCTGTAAGTAAAGAAAAACTAAGCAAACAAACATTATCTATGGATAGTTTTCTCGAAACACCTGTAGATGAGCAACTAGAAACATTGGATAATATTAGTTTTGCTAAACTAGACATTTATGATAGTTTTATATCAGAAATTAATAAAAGTGAAAATCTGGACGCGTTAGATTCAGAAGTAGTACAAAAAATTAATGACAAAATAATTGAAGAACAAGACATAATTTCATTAAAAATTGCAGATAATATTTATGACACGAAGTATGTAAAATACATATCCAATACACCATCTATCTTAGAACAATTAGAAGATAGAAATTTAGTTAGATTGTTAGAATATTGTGGCAAAGGAGAAGTAAATTCAGATAATATTGTTCAAGAAGTAAGAAAAAGAGTAGAAAATGGAAGCCTTCTATTTAATCAATCAGAATTTCAAAAAAGCATTTTTGGATTAAAAATAAAAAATCTAGAAAAAGGATTTAACAACTTGCCACAAGATATAAGACAACAAATAACTCAACAATCCGAAGAAATAATTACACAATATTTGCCTGCTGAATTACAATCAAACAACAATATAAGTATATTCCAAAAATTATCTATAGCAACGTTATATAAAGAAAATAAGATAGATTCTAAAGGAGAAGAAATCATCAGTGAATTACAATCAGAGAACATGAACAACTTAACTTATTTTGATTTCAATATACTCAACCCACAAATAACTTCTTCATTTGATAAAGAATTTATTAAAACAATAGGGAAATATCCTGATTTAAGTTATAAAATAACTGCACTTGCTGAAACAAATCCTGATTTATTTGAAATATATAAGCAAGCTGTACAAGTAGCAAAAAGCGATGATAGTTTAAATAATCAATATGTTGTTAACTTAAACATGTTAGACTTTTTGTTTGAAAATCAGGCAGCTTTGAAAGATATGAATATTAATAATACCAATATTGACAATTTAATAGAATATTGTTTATACTATAATGTCAATTTCTTATCTCAGCCCGATTCAAAAAAAATACGTGCAGATTTTAATAATGATTTTCATAAAGAAATAGATAATAAGTGTGATGAGCAATTTAATAGTAGCAAAGAAAAAGCAGAAAGATTAAGTGAAGAAGAGTTCTCTTCTGAATTCTTATTAAACTCCTATTTAAACGATATGAAAAGTGCCTATTTACAAAAATATTTTTCTCTAACAATGGACGAAGCTCAGAGCTTTTTAAATAAATATGGAAATCACTTAGATGAAATATCTGAACATCTTCAAGACGAAGATGGACAACAATTAGAAACAGTTGTTAATTATCTAGAAAAAATTGTAAATATTTCTGACAGGAATGAATTGACAACTTTATATGAAAATCAAGATTTTAGGATAACCGCAGAAGAACTACTTGCACTAGATAGTATTGCAAGAGAAAAATATGCCCAAACATATGAAGGATCATTTCAAAAAACACAAAATAGTATAGAAGAATTATTACCATCTGCAGAAAATATAGAATATGATGGAAAGACAATAAAGATAATTGATGCTCCAAAAGAATTTTCAATGCTCGTTCATAGTAGTGAAACAGGTTTTACAACAGAAAGCAAAGAATTAGTTAATGGTAGTTATGTCGATACTTGGAGTAATATAGACAATCCCCAAGCTCACGGTTTAGCCACTTCATTTATCTCTAATCAAAATTTAGGAATTGCTCCAGTAAAAGGAACGGGAGTAATATATGGATTTTATAATTTGGGTAGTCAAGATATTTATGAAATAGGACCATACGATTTAAATTCCCATATTGCAAATTATGGTTTTCGAACTGGTAACAAGCAAGAATTTATTTCTGCAGATAATATGTCTTCCAATACAAGAAGAGAATATAATGAATTTGTTCTATCAAGAGCAGATAGTAAACCATCATGTGTTATTATTACAACAGATATGGATCAGCAATTATTAGATAATGCTTATAAAGCAGCTAGTGAATGGGATGTTCCTATTATAAAAATAGATAAATCAACAGTAGCCACAAATCAAATGGAACAGACTCAAACATATATAGACCAGTTTAAACAAAATAAAAATATAGAAGATTTACAACGAGCAATTGATACATTTGAGTCAGGAAAGAGTGGCTTTGGTTTAAATGAAACAACATCTACAGAAGCCTTTAAAATAAGAGATAATAAATCTTTAGAAGATGTATATGATAGTAGTATTATTGATAATGCAATTGAAAATTATATTAAAGAATTATCTGACTCAAACGCCTCAAGTGCTAAGTGGCAAGAACTTTATGATGCATTGCAACAAGAACAACAAAAATATGAAACTTCAAATAGTAATTATAACAGTGCTATTCCTGAAACATCTTCTACAATTAATTTAACTCAATATTTAGAAGATATAAAAAAAGAAATAGATAAAGCACCATCCGTTGAATTTGATAAATTAGAAGTGTTGGGAGATGATTAGATGAATAAAAAAGAACAATTGAAAGCTAAGCTAACAATATTAAAAAAATTATTAGAAAAAGAAAAAGTAGAAAAAGGAGATTTAATAAATATGCAAAGTAATTCTCCCGAAACGATGGATGATGATTTAATAAAACAACATGAAAAAACAAAAAAATAAGCGTATACTAATTTATTTAGTATATGCTTTTTTATATGTTACTATCAAAAAAACAGTGACAAAAAAATGTATTCACTAGACTAACTCCTTGACAACGAAAAAAAGAAAAAGATACAATAAAGCTAAGAATAGTAGGTGAGAGTATGAGCGATTTATATACTAGTATGGGTAATGTAGAAACAAACAAAATAGAGAAACCCCAAAATAATACGCCAATTTCTTTAACAGATGATAATAATACCTCATATCAAGAAGTAGAAACAGAAATAATGGATTTATCAACGCCTCAAGAACAATTAACAGACACTGAACAATATGATATATATATAGAAAATCTAGAAAATGTAAAAAAAGAATTAGAAGACCAACTACAAAGAGAAGATAACGAATTATCACCAGATGAAGTGTCAATAAATCAACAAATATCTACATATAAAGCTAACTTAACAACTTTGGTTGTTAGATACACTCAGAGTGGAGATTTAACAAAAAGAGATTTAGGAATGTCTAGAGAAGAATTTATAAAACTTTCTCCTGAAGAACAAGAATCTTTAGTTGCTACTAAAACAGAAGAAGGTAAAAGCTATAAACAAAATATAGAAACTTTAGAATCTCAATTAGAAAAAACAAATACTAAAAATGAAAACATTACTCAGTTAGAAGGAAACATCGCTCTTTTAAATACCGCTATCAACAGTCTAAAACAACAAAAAGAAGCTCTTCCTTACCAACAAATGATGACAACAGAAGAATATCAAAATTATGAAAGTAAAAGTGAAGTATCAAACGATATTTCTAAATATGCTACTAATTATGATATTAGAACTAATATAGATTATGAAAGATATTGTGAAGATAATGGAAATATATCTCCTTTAGAGCTTCTTAAAGGATTAAAGGAACAGAATCCCACAATACCATTACCACAAACAATGACCGGTGTAGAAAATATTAAAGAGTTAAAACAACTATTAGAATTAGAAGAAGTAAATCCAGAAATGGTAAAA
>CALVJZ010000092.1 GCA_944332465.1 uncultured Bacilli bacterium
TTCTTTTAATTAAATTTCTTTTTTCCATTAAATTTAATATTTCGGTTGCAGTTGAACGGCGTATAGAAAATCTTTTTTCAATATCTTTTTGATAAATTTCTTTATTAGAATTAATATAGCTTAATACTAAACTTTGAGTTTTTGTTAAGTTATAATTTTCATTCATTTCTTTATCCATTTTTCTTTTTAATTGATTAGCTATTTTATTAATTAAAATACCTAGATTTTTTGACATTTGACCATCTCCTTATGTTAGGACACTAACAATTTTATGACTATATTTTTTTATTGTCAATACTTTTTATTTATTTGTTTTAATTAATTGTTTTTTACTATATAGATATTGTAAAATAATTATCTTGACATTTTTTTTTAAATTTTTTAAAATATGTAGAAAAGGAGTTTTCTTATGGATACTAATGAGTTGAATGAGTTAGATATTAAATTAAATTTATATGATGAAATATGTAGAGAGTTTGGAGAAAATAACTGGGGCAAAGATGATTTGAAAACCAAATTTGCGACTAGAGAAATAATAAAACACTTAGGAGATGAAATTGCTTTTTCATGTCGAATTGAAGATTTGCTTTCTTTCATTGCTGATGAATATGGTTTAGATAGCAATTGTATGGTTGTTTCCTTTAAATATAGTGATTTTGCCTTTAAAGATATTAGAGGAATCGGTTTTCGGAATCCTCGGTACTTTTCAAAATATGAGCTAGTCGAAAATGAAATGGGAAAAATACAAAAGAAAGTAATATCTATTAAAGGCTATTCTGAGATGCCACAACATCGAATGGTCAGCTATTATGATGGAACGATTGGAAGCATAAATTTATATGGTAATCCTATTCGACGTAAGGATGGTTTGTTTGGAAATTGTAAACCTTGTTTTGAGATTTCTATTAATTCCTTATTTGATTTTACTGAACCTCAAGCTGATGGAAAACCTTTATTAGAACACTGTAGGGTATCTTGCTCTTCTTGTGATGATAGTGTTGGTTTACATCCTGAGTACCGTCATAAAAGCAGATTAATACTTGAAAGTGATCCTTATGATGTATTTTTACATATTCCAGTTTCTTTTCTTGCTGAAGAAAGAAGTAAAAATTCTACTACATATCAATTACTTAGTTCTTATTTTGAAAGTATTCAAGAAAAGGAAGCTACTATTGTAAAGAAAAAAGCCTAGTTTTAGGCTTTTATTTTTTTAGAGCAATTCCTCCATATGGAGTTAGAATACGTGGTGTTGATTTTTTTAATGTATAAACTTTACTTGGTGTTTCATATTCACTTGGTAATATTATTTCACTTGGTGTATTAGTTCTATTTATTGATATAAACATTTGGTCATCATCTGTTAGTCTTTCAAAAGAAAAGTGTTCTGGTGTTATTTCTTGTACTCTTAAATCTGCTTGTCTTAGAAAGGGTTCTTCTTTTCTAATTTGTCCCATTTCTTGGAAGAAACTTAATAAATTTTCATCTATGTTATCCCAGGGGAAGGTTTTCCTATTACATAAATTACCTATTCCTTCTACTCCTACTTCATCTCCTGCAAATGTTGAGACTATACCTGGAAAAAATGTTAAAGTGTATAAAAGAGTTTTTAATTTTTCAATTGCTTCTTGTCTTTCTTCTTCAGTTAAGTGATAATTTTTACAAAAGTCTAGACTTTGATCTTTTAGGTCCCAGTACCACATTTTTTCTTGACTAAATGGTTCACTATGTAATAAGTTTATGGCTCTTGAAATATCATGAGTTGATGTATAATTCATAGCTGAAAACATAGTGGGATCAGGGTATTCATATAATATTTCTTTTATTTTGTTATCTAGAGCAGTAGTATCTCCATAACTAAAATATCTTAGAAGTGCATCCATAAAATTATAATTCATAATAGAATCCATTCCTTTAGCACTACTAATTGAAGATCTTCCTTTTTGCATTCCTTGTTCCCAGACTTCACCAATGATATATCCATCTTTTTTGTTTCTTTTTACAGCTTTTCTAATTAAAGCTACAAATTCATCACTTAATTCATCAGCAACATCTAATCTAAGCCCGTCTATACCTAGTTGCATCCATTGATCGATAACACCGTTTTCACCAGTAATATATTCTTGCCATTCTTTTGAGGCACAGTCGCATTGCGGCATATTAGTTTGGTCCCACCAGAATTTGTGTTGTGGTCGTCCATTTTCATAGATAATATTACCAAAATTATCTCTTTTAAATAAATAAAATGGAGCATATGGAGAATCAGTGCTGTGATATGCTCCTAGAGTATCAAAAGTATTATACTCATTATAATATTTACTGTCACTTCCGGTGTGGTCAAAGACAGCATCTAAAATAACATGCATACCTCTTTTATGCGCTTCATCGCATAATTCTTTTAAATCTTTTTTTGTTCCAGCGTAAGGATCAATTTCTTCATAGTCAGAAACATCATAGCGATGTGTTGACTGACTATAACAAATGGGACATAAATAAATAATATCTATACCAAGGGATTCGATATAGTCTAATTTTTTTGTTATTCCTTTTATATCTCCACCATAGAAATCATTATTCCAAATTCCTTCTTCATCAGGACCTAACATCATATCTTCGTCCCAATTATTATGAATATGACGTCTTGCCATAGATTTCATTTCTTCACTACTACCACGATTAAAACGATCAACAAAGATTTGATACATTGTTGCTCCTTGTGCCCAGTCTGGTACATCAAAATTTACACTTAGTTTAAAACTATCTGATAAGTCAAAATCATTTCTGATATGATATTTAGTTATATTATGTATTAAACCATTTGCTTTAAATGATAAAAAGTAATTATATAAAGCTCTTGTAGGAAGTGATACTTCGCCTTTAAATGTTACTTTACCATCCTCATCTTTTACATACTCTAGAGGAATCATTTTGTTTTCATCATTTTCTCTTATAATAAAATATGTATCTTCTAACCAGCCATATGTTTCAGGGATAGTTAGTGTTATTTCATATTTTTCTCCATCTTCTAACTGTTCTTTTTCATTAATTTCAAAATCAATATCTTTTATTCTCTTTTTCATACCTTCCACCCTATCCTCATTATAGCATAGAAAATAAAAAAGATAACATTATTTGTCATCTTTAGACATTAATTTTTTATTTAAAATACAAATATTTTCGACATGATAAGTTCTAGGAAACATATTATAAGGTCTTATATATTTAATATTAAATTTTTCTTTTAAAATAGATAAGTCTCTAGCCAGAGTTATGGGGTCACATGATACATAAATAATGGTTTTAGGAAGAATTTCTAAGAGTTTATTTGTGACTTTTTTATCTAATCCATTGCGCGGTGGATCAACAATTACTGTATCGTAATCTTTTGTTAGGTCTTTGGTTAAATCTTCTACTTTTCCTAATTTAAAAGTTATATTATTACAATTATTTAGCTTTTTATTGTAATTAGCATCTTCTATTGCTTCTTTACATGATTCTATTCCTAATACTTTATCGATGTTATCACTAATATAAATTCCTATAGTTCCCGTACCACAGTATAAATCTAAGACGTTTTTAGAATTATTTTTTATTATTTCGTCTTTAATATTATTATAAAGTTTTTCAGTAATTACACTATTTACTTGAAAGAATGATTTTTCTGATAGACGGTACTTTTTAGAACCAATATAAGATATTATATTTTTTATATTTTTAGTACTATCTAATATTTCATTAGTTTTATTACCTATTTTTAAAATTATTTCATTGTTTTTGCTTTTTATATTTTTTAAATATTTATTTAGTTCTTTATTTAATAATAAGCATTCTTTTATAGGTATAATATTATTAGTTTTTTTCTCATAAAAACCAAGTTTATTATTTATTTGATGAAGAGTTACTTTATTACGATAATGATATGGTTCATCATAGACTATATCTTTTACAATATTTTTATTTGTTTTAGCAAACTTTTCGATTATTTCTTTTACTTTTTCTTCTTTAAATTCATTTTCTTTTAGAAAAGATATATGTTCTAAATTACAACCTCCACATTTTTCATAATAAGGACAAGGTGGAGTTATTCTATCTT
>CALVJZ010000093.1 GCA_944332465.1 uncultured Bacilli bacterium
GCATCTATTCCGTATAAGACTGGTGCTTGATACTCTTTAGCAATAGACCAGAATGTTTTATCAGGATAACCTTTTTCTAGTTCTTCTCCACCTAAATTTAATTCTAGGGGTATTTGCAATTCTTGTGCTTTACTACATATCATTCTAGCTGCAATTAAAGCATTCTCATCAAAAGTCTGTTGTTTTTCTCTAGGTATTTTTCTTCTTTCTGACATAAAGATATCAGGATGAGCAACAATATCATAGATTCCACTTTCCATAGCTTCACAAACACTTTCAGCATAAGCAATAGGATATGTTTCATCAGGCGTTATTATTTTTCCATCTTTTGTGACATAGTGTTGTCCTAATATCATATAATCTAATTTATCTCTTAATTCATTTAAAAAAGATATTTTATAAGGTTCATATTCTCCTTCTAGACCACATAAAATTGTCATATCAGGATTTTCTTTTGCTAGTTTTCTAATGGAATAAACATATTCATCAAAATAATCTATCGCCATTCTTTGTTTTTCTCTAGGTAATTCTATTGAAGTAGTTGGTATATGATCAGAAAAACCTAATTTAGTTATTCCTTGACGTTTTGCCATTTCTAAATATTCTATATCTTTTGCGATACTAGCATGACCACATCTATTAGTATGTGTATGATAATTAAAAGTTTGAATATTTATTTTTTTTCTAATACTTTCACTTTTTTCTTCATAATTATCAGTAAAGTATCCACCATGTAATGTTTTTATAGATGGCATATTTTCTTTTTTTCTTTCAACATTTTTTAAAGTTAATCTAAAATTATCTTTATCTGTTTTACTCCATATAGTAAATCCTCTTAAATTTTGTTGTTTATTAATTGCCTCATATAATTCATTCATTTGTGCTTGCTTTAGAAGGTCTATTTCAAAGTCTGTTAAAAAGTATAAATTAGTAGTCATAGCTAAATCAAATTCTGTTATTTCTATTGGTAAGTGAAATTCATCCAAAAACTTAAACATTTCTCTTACTTCTTGTCCTGTTACTAAATTGTTAATATGCATCTGAGTTCCAATACTATCAACTAATCTTGTATGGTGAAGGTCTTCGTAATTACTAATTTGTCTTAATATTTCTCTAGTTGAAGACCATTTTTTAGGATCAATTAAATTATCATCATTATACATAAAATCCGTAGTTGGTAAATTTTTTCTAGCAACAGCAATAACATCACAAAGATCTTCAATTGTTAAAAATTTTAACCAACCTGCTTTTTCATTATCATCTTCACTTGCTGGTGTAATATCACCACGATATAGATAAGGTGGTTCTTTTTCCATAGCAAATCTATTTAATAATTCATTAAAGACATCAATGCTTCTTACTGTATCTACATAGTTATTATCTCTAATAAACTTTGTAGTAGCATCAACATAATCCATTAAAGCTTTTTTTACACGGTCATGGTTTTTTGTTGTTATTTCTAAGTCATTAAACTCTTCTGGAAAATCCATATAAAATATTAGGGTATTTAGTCTTACTTTTTTATCTAGGCTTTTCGCAAAGTCTAAAGCTTTTTTTAATCTTGTAAAGTCATAGATTCCTTCACTTAAAACAATACTATGATATCTTCCAACTTCATCTAAGGTAATAGATGTAAAATCACTTCTTAAACGCTCTAGTAATTTTTCTTCTTCAGCTATTGTTACTTCTTTTATCCCTTCTTTTTCAACAACTGTTAAATCTCTAATTAAACCATATGCTTCTCTTAATTCTTCTTCTGTTAGTGTTGCCTCCAACTTTTTAGCTATATCTACTTTTGATGCTTTTTGTTCTACTATTTTTCTTACTTTTTCTTTAGTTTCTGGTGATACATCTTCAGAAGAAAAGAAAATTTCTATTTTTCTTTCTAATTCTAGATTAGGATTATTTTGTATTTCTTCAATACTTAACATACTATCTTGATATGTTCTAAAGACCAGTTCTTTTAATTGTTCTAAGTCTTCATCCCAGTCAAAATTAACTTCTCGTAATGTCTTTATACCTTCTATTACTTCTTGTAATGCTTCTTTAGTATTGGCTCTAGTAATAGATAATAGGTCAATATCTTGTATATTTAAAGTAATTCCTTGTTGGTCTAGAGGAATATCTTTTATTTCTTTGCCAGCTTTATTTTTAAATTCTTCTCTTGCTTTCTTTATTTTTATATAGTTTTCTTTATAGGAAGTTGCTAAAGAAGTTAGCTCGCTAATAATCTCTTCTATATCTAGTTCACTAAAAGCGTATCTATTTATTAGTTTATTTAATTCAGTAGTTGGTACAGGAATACCACTTCTTTCTAGTTGTCTACCTAAATCCAGAATATAGTTTTCAATGTACTTACTTTTTTCTTCTTCCATACGAGCACTTCCTACTATCTATTTTTTTCATTATATCATATTTTACTATTTATTATTTAACAAAAAAAGATAAATACGTGGTTAGTATTTATCTGTTATTTCCTGATTTTGCTTTTTGTAAAACAGCAGGTGTTATACCTTTGTGTTTTTCAATAGCATTAGATTCTTGAGCAAGTCTTTCTGTTTCTAACATTCCAAGAACTTTTTCACCTAATTCTATTCCTTCTTGAAGTTTTTCGCTTTCTAATCCTTCTGCTCTTTTAGATAATTCATTTAAAACCATTGAATAAGCTATAAGTGATTTATCTAAAGCTGCAAGTTCTCCTACTACTCTTTTTTCTTCTTGATGAGTTCTTCCTAAACGAATTATCTCGTCAAATGTATCTTCTCTAGTTAAAGACTTTGGTAATCTATCTTTAGAAAATAATAAATTTTTAACACTTATTCTTTTCCCAAATCTTTCATCTGATGCGATAGAATACTTTCCTATTGTTATAGCGTAATCAGAAGCATCAGTATAATAGGCAACGTCACTTGAATCAGTAGTTAAATCAATTTTCATATTATCTAAATAAGTAATTACAGTATTTTTATGAAACACGGGACTAAGATGATGTTCATCTTGAGCAAAATCAAATCCTTCATCTAATGTTAAAGAATAAAAACCTAAATCGTATAGTCTATCAATTAAATCAACAATTTGATATTTTTCTTCGGGATGTTCTTGAATATAATCATGATAAAATTGTAGCGATGAATAGGAATTTAATTTTCCTTTTTCGGTATAATTCATAGAAAGAAACGTTTCTAAATCTGTATAAGTTGCTATTGTATCTAATAAATCACCATATTTATCACAAAATGCTTGAGCTTTTTTTGATGACTTTTCACTTAAAGCTTTTACTACTTTCTTTCTAACATCACCTTTTTTACTTTCTCCTAATTGTCTTAAATCTTCATTAAAGTCTTCAAATCTGTCGTCTATATGTGCTAAGGCAGCTAGTGAAGGTATCATTATTTCAAATCTTTCCATTTTTTTCATAGTGTTCCTCCTTGGGGTCTTAATTATATCATATTTTATAAAAAATAAAAAGGATTAATTTGTTTTAATCCCTATTTAATAAATAAGACACTTCTTCTTTTATACTTGTTTCAAAAATTATTTTATTATCTTGCTTTTTGATATAAGTTCTTTGTTTATACGCTGTATCTTCTAATTCTTGATATATATCAATATATTTATATTCATACTCATCTTCTTCTAATAACATTTCTTTTGTTTTTTCTGTTAATTCTTTAATATCTTCTTCAGTAAATGTTATTTTTAAACTTTTAGGTGTTGTTTCTTCTAAATAGTTATTTAATATTAAATCTTTTTCTTTTAATTCTTTGGTCTTTTCTATAACTTCATTTAGTTTATTATTAATGTTTTCAGTTGTTATATCACTACTTACTACATAATTAATTTCTTTTATTTTATTTTTATTAAATTCTAAATCATATTGCATATTATCTTTTAATATGATCGTTACAAATTCACTTTCATAAGTTTTATTTATTTTGTCATAACTATATTCATTTTCTAGTTTGGGTTCTAGAGAATGGTACTTATTAAGAATATTAGTTATAATTTGATATCTTTCATGAATAATGTTTTCTTTATCCAATTTAACAGCATATA
>CALVJZ010000094.1 GCA_944332465.1 uncultured Bacilli bacterium
GATATTCGGGGTTTGCTCCTTTAATACCTTTTTATAATTTATATGCTTATTATGATATTGCTTTAGGTAATGGATGGTTATTTTTATTAACTTTTATACCTATATTTGGAGTTTTTTATCAATTATATGCGAATTATAAATTAGGTAAAGTGTTTGGTAGAAGTGGATGGTTGACTTTATTATTACCTTTATTTTTAGTACCATTAATTGCGTTTAGTGAAATGAGTGTTTATAAAGGAAAAGGTAAAAAGTACCAAAAATATGTAGATAAAGGTAAACGTCGTAATACTTTATTACCTGGTTTTATTTATTCATTTATTATTTTATTAGTTTTTATACTTTGTATAGAAAGTCCATTATTTGAAATTGTTAGAGAAGGTTCATTAAATAGAGATATTGAAAACTTTGTTTTAACAGTGAGAGATGATATAAATGATGGAGTTTATTCATGTAATAATGGTAGTCTTTTAGAAGATGGTACTTATTATATTCCTTTTGATGATGCGACTGAGTTAAGTAATGTTAAATTTCCAGTAAGATCTTCTATGAATGGAGAAAGGTTTTCTGGATATATTAAAGTTCAGGTATCTCAAGGTAAGATGAATCTTAACTATGTAATGAGTGATGGTGATGATATTTATTCAGATATGACAGTTAATGATACTGTTTTACCATCTGGTGTTAATACTTGTGAAAAGGTTGATTAATTAATAAAAATAGGTTATACTTGTAACAAATCAGTGATTAGAACTAATAACAAGAACCTTTAATGGTAGAGAATTCGTGGTTGGTGAAAACGATATTAAAGACTTGTTTATCTACTCTATAGATGGAATTTATTTTCCCGGGCAACCGTTATCAAATAAGTTAAACAAAGGATGGTACCGTGCATAAGCACTCCTTAGGTATCATCCTTTTTATTATTTTAGGTGGTGATAATTTGGAGAAGAAAATAGAAGAGTTAAAAACTATAGAAGATGATTATGTAAGAGCATATCGTTTAGTTTCATACTTATTTCGTGATAAAAAAGATAAAGCAGGTCTTCCTTACTTAGGACATTTAACAAGAGTTAGTGATAAAATAAGTACAGGGGATGCGAAAATTGCAGCACTACTTCATGATGTAGTAGAAGATATAGATGATATTTCTTTTACAGATTTAAAAGATTTAGGATTTAGTGATTCTATTATAGACATTGTAAAAATAGTAACTAAAGATAAAAGTAAAAAACTAAGTTATCATGATTGGATTAGTTGGATTATAAAACAAGATAATATAGAAGCCATTAAAGTTAAATATGCAGATATGTTAGATAATTTTAATTTAGAAAGATTAAATAAATTAGATGAAGAGATGAAACGTCATTTAATTAGTAAATATAAAGATGAAGTAGAAAGACTTAGAGAAGTTTTAGATAAGAAGGGTGTTACTTTATGATAGATTTACATTATGATTTATTATCTATACTTTACTATTGTTATCTTAAAAATGATTTTAGTTATATAGAAGAAGTTAAAAAGAGAATAAGTAGTTCTGGAGTTTTAGGAATAGTTTGCAATCTTTATTTTATGAGTAAAGATGAGATGAAAGAGGAAATGGGAGATAAATATCAAGATATATCAGTTGTAGAAATGTTTCGTATTTCAACTAAATTATTTTATGAATATTTTCCAGATGTTAAGGCCATATTTAGTATTGAGGGATGTGACTTTGTAGAAAGAGAAGATTTAGATGAATTATACTCGTTAGGTCTTCGTAATATTTTACTTGTTTGGAATAATAAGAATAAATATGGATCAGGAAATCGTAGTGATAAGGGACTTACAGAAGAGGGAAAACAGTTTTTAAGAAAAGCAATTGATTTAGGTATTTCTATTGATTTATCTCATATGAATCATAATACTTTTTATGATACAGTTTCTTTATTAAAAGAAGAAAAGAATAAAGGTAAGGATGTATGTGTTATTGTTAGTCATTCTAATTGTTATTCTTTATGTAAGCATCCGAGAAATTTAGATGATGAACAAATACTTAGTTTAAAAGAATTTAATCCAGTTATAGGATTAGTATCATATGGACCTTTTGTCTCCTCGAGTACGGATATAGGTCAATTAAGAAAAGAATATGTGGAACATATAAAACATGTTATATCTTTGTTAGGAGAAGATGCAGTTGGTGTTTCTACAGATGATATGAAGTTTGATTATGAGTTATTAGGAAATAGTGATGATATTCAGTTGTTTTCTTATAAAAGCATTGGAAATGAATTAGAAAAGTTGTTAAAAGAGATGGGAATTTCTAATGTTAAAAAAATAATGTTTGAAAATAGTTATAATAAATTGTTTAGGAGGAATTAGTTATGATAGATATTAAATTAATAAGAGAAAATAAAGATTTAGTAAAGGAAAATATTAAAAAGAAGTTTCAAGATGAAAAACTTCCATTAGTAGATGAAGTTTATGAAATGGATAAAAGAGTACGTGAAGTACAAGTAAAAGCAGACGGATTAAAAGCTGATAAAAATCGTATGAGTGGCGAAATTGGTAAATTAATGAAAGATGGAAAAAAAGATGAAGCTGAAGAAGTTAAGAAAAAGATTACAGCTATGGCTGATGAAATAAAAGGTTTAGAAGAAGAACAAGAGGAACTTTCTCGTGAAATAAAAGATCGTATGATGGTAATTCCACAAATTATGGATCCATCTGTACCTATTGGTCGTGATGATAGTGAAAATGTAGAAGTACAAAAGTTTGGCGATCCTGTAGTTCCAGAGTATGAGATTCCATATCATGCTGATATTATTGAAAGAGTTCATGGTATGGATAAAGATGCAGCTGGTAGAACTAGTGGACAAGGTTTTTATTATTTACTTGGTGATATTGCACGTCTTCATGAAGCAATGCTTGCTTATGCTAGAGATTTTATGATTAATGCAGGATTTACTTATGCTATTCCACCATTTATGATTCATAGTGATGTTGTGACTGGTGTTATGTCTTTCCCAGAGATGGAAGCTATGATGTATAAGATTGAGGGAGAAGATTTATATTTAATTGGAACAAGTGAACATTCAATGATAGGTAAGTTTAAAGATCAAATTATTAAAGATAGTGAACTTCCTATTCATATGACAAGTTATTCTCCATGTTTCCGTAAAGAGGGGGGATCTCATGGATTAGAAGAAAGAGGACTTTATCGTGTTCATCAATTTGAAAAGCAAGAGATGATTGTTATTTGTGAACCTGAAGAGTCTATGGATTGGTATGAAAAAATGTGGAAATTAACAGTTGAATTCTTTAGAAGTTTAGATGTTCCAGTTAGACAACTTGAATGTTGTAGTGGAGATTTAGCTGATCTAAAAGTTAAATCTTGTGATATTGAAGCATGGAGTCCTAGACAAAAGAAATACTTTGAAGTTGGAAGTTGTTCTAACTTAGGAGATGCACAAGCTAGACGTTTAGGTATTCGTAAGAAAGGTGAAAAAGGTACTTATTTCTTACATACTTTAAATAATACTGTTGTTGCGACTCCTCGTGGACTTATTGCTTTCATTGAAAATAATTATCAAGAAGATGGAAGCATTAGAATTCCAGAGGTATTAAGACCATATATGGGTGGAAAAGAAGTTATTAAAGCAGAATAGAAGAGATGACTCTTCTATTTTTTTTAGCTTTATGATATGATTTTTATGATAGGAAGTGATATCTTTGAGTACTGAGGTAGATGGCAAAGCTGTTAATTATAAATGTCCTGGATGTGGTGCTGATATTCCATTTTCGGCTGAAAAACAATGCTGGCTATGTTCTTATTGTGGGGGAGAGTTTCAGTTAGAAGAGTTAGAAAAAAATCAAAAAGAAAATGTTGTTAAAAAAGATATTTTAGTTGAAGATAAAGATGTTTATCGTTGTGAGAGTTGTGGAGCTGAGATAATAGCTGATGAAAATACGACAGCAACTTTTTGTGTTTATTGTGGTAATACAGCAATATTAAAGGATCGTATTCATAATAGTAGAGTCCCAGATTATATAAT
>CALVJZ010000095.1 GCA_944332465.1 uncultured Bacilli bacterium
TTTTCTCTTTTTAATATCCTAGTCTTTTTTTTGGTGTCTACTAAACAGGTTTCACATCAAAATAAGGCTTTTTTTAGTTTATATTATTTTCATCTTTTAAAAAATCTAAAAATGCTTTACAACCAACTACAATATCTTGATAAGTAGTAGTAAAGTCTCCTGTATACCAAGGATCTGATATATCTTTATCACTTTCACTAAAATTTAATAATTTAAAAACTTTATTATCTTTATCTTCACCAAATATACGTTTTATATGAAATACATTAGAAGCATCCATTCCTATAAAATAATCATATTTTGCATAATCATCTTGACTTAATACTCTAACTTGATGATAAGTATAAGGTATATGATTCTTATCTAATTCACTTTTTGCTCCAGGATGCATCGAATTACCAACTTCTTCTGTACTAGTAGCCATAGAACAAACACTTATTTTATCTTCTAAATTTTCTTTTTTTACCATATCTTTAAAAATAAATTCTGCCATAGGGCTACGACAAATATTTCCTAAACAAACAAAACATACTTTAATCATTCTATCACCCGAATATAGGATAACACAAAAACGTAAAACAATAAAGTAATGTATGCTATAATAAAAATAGAGGTGGACTATGACAAACGAAGAATTAAAAATATATTTAAAATTTGCCAAAAGACTTGCTAAAAAAGCAGGTAAAATTATGTTAAAGTATTTTGATGAAGTAAAAGAATATCACTATAAAGATGATAAAACAATTGTAACTGAAGTAGATGAAAAAATTAATAAAATGGTAATTAACGAAGTAAAGAAAAACTTTAAAGATCACGCAATTGATGGAGAAGAAGAAAAATCTGGAAAAAGTAAATATACCTGGGTAACAGATCCTATTGATGGAACAGCCATGTATCAACGACATATTCCTGTTGCTATGTTTTCACTTGCTCTAACAGAAGAAGGTAGACCAGTTGTAGGTGTTGCCTATGATCCATTTACTGATACTTTATATGAGGCATCCCTTGGTCAAGGTGCTTATAAAAACAATAAACCAATTCATGTAAACAAAACATATTTAGAAGACTCATCATCTGTTGTGCAAATTGATATGTGGCCAACCGCAACTTATAATTTATATGATATAGAAAAAGAAATAGGTAAAAAATCATATATTGTTACTATTGGTAGTATTGTTCATGCTGGAGTAGAAGTAGCTGAAGGAAACTTTACTTTAGCTCTTTTTCCTGGAGGAGAAGGTAAAAACTGTGATATTGCTGCCTTAAAAATTATTGTCGAAGAAGCAGGAGGTACTGTAACAAGTCTCTTTGGTGAAGAAGATAAATATGATAGAGCAATCCATGGTGCTATTATAAGTAATGGTATTGTTCACGATGAAATAATAGATTTAATAAAAGAAATAGGTGTTGAAAAATGTTAGAGATAGAAACTAAACTAGGACTTATTATTGCTCCTAATGGTGATAAAAGATATTTTGGAAAACAGTCTTACGAAATCACTAAAGAAAGAAAAGATGAAAACTATCATGACTCTGCTTTTGTATCAGAAATACTAAATACAGAATGGTTTCAAAATATTTCTGAACAATTGGGATTTAATTATGATAGAGAAAAATCATTCTTTGAACAAGTAACACTAATGGCAAGTAGGGGATGTGTCTTTGCTTTAAACTTATCTTCTAGAATACCTGGTACTGATAATGAATATAATGCGTACTGGACCTTAACACCCACTGTACCAACCGATGAACAAAAAAGCTACTTTACATCTAGCTATGAAGATTGGCAAGAACTATTAACAAGAAAAAGTGCTTATTTTCAAGCAACACCAATTACCAATGAAGGAAGAGTTTACTTAAACAAAGAAATTTACGATTTAGATGAATTTTATGATACAATGAACATAAGTAAAAGTAATGGTAAAAGAAGATAGGAGTATTCTATGATAAATATTATATGGATTGGAATTATTATCATTTTAATTGTAATAATTAGTGATAAAAACAAAGAATTAAATAAACTAAAAAAAGAAAATAACTTACTTCATATAAATATTAAAAATATGGCGACAATACTAAATGAAAAAAATAAGTCGAAACAAGAAATAATACCAGACATAAAACAACAACAAGAAGAAGCTTTAGAAACTAAAACAATACCTAAAGAAAAAGATCGTAATAACTTAATACTAATTACAGGTTCTATTCTTATCGTTTTAGCAGCTATTCTTTTCTTAACATCAACATGGAATGTCTTACCAAATATTGTTAAAGTAATAACTGTCTTCTTCTTAGTTTTTATCTTCCTTGGTCTAAGTTATTATGCTAAACACAAACTAAATATTTTAAAAACAGCCAAAGCTTTCTTTTATATTGCTATGATATATATTCCAATCTCTTTAATATCTATTGCGCCACTTGGTCTATTAGGAAAAACACTTCAAAGTGGAAAATACTTAATTTTATATCTTGCGATTACTTCTATTATAACTAGTATAATTTACTTTTTCTCATCTAAAAAAGAAGAAAAACTATCATACGCTAACTATTTATTTCAACTATTATCAGTTTTATTTTTCTTAATCTTTTTAGATGTTAATTACCAAGTATATTTTTTAGGTTTTACTATTTATAATATCGCTATACTAATTAAAAACATTTATTTTAAAACAACAATATCTAAACAAATAGAAAATATTTTACATATAACACTAACTATTCTTTTAACTTTATTATCATCATTATTAATAATAATTGGTATAACAGAACCTAGTGAAAATATTCCCATCATAGATTTAACTATTCCATATTTTATAACTATGTTCTTACAATTAATAATATCTATTTACTATGGCAGAAAAGAAAACTATCATCATGCCCTTATTCCAGTTTATGCAATTTTACTAATTGGAACACTTACTTTAAAATTAGATTTATCTTTATTTATCCAACAAATAATTATGTTAGTAACGTTAACACTATTATATATAAGACTAGAACTAGATCTTAAAAACACAACTTCACTAGATTGGATAGTTATAATTATATCTTTTGCATCACTTTTTATAGCTAATATGCTATCTAATTATCTATGGTTAGCTATAACTTTAATAACAGTTACTATCTTTATAAATATATATCGCTATCTAAAAGAAAAATGGACAGTTCATATCGCCCTAAGTATCTGGTTAATAGCTTTCTTATTTTACTTAGTAACTTATACTTTAAATTTAGGTTTTCAAGAATTTGTTTTATCTTTAACAATCATAGAAATTATAAAATGTATTCTTATGAGAAAGATAAATAAAGAAAAACTAAAAGATATAATAGAACTAAATACTAATATTATTTTAATACCATGTTTAATTATCTTTGCTATTGATAATATCTTAGATGGAGGAAGTAAAAACTTCTTAATACCTCTAATAATAACTATAACAACATTTTTAAACTATCGTAATTCTAAAAAAAGTTATCATTTACTAATTACATATTTTGCTTTCTCTATATTCTTAGAAACAATAGTAAACATAATACCTATAGAAATACCTAATTATTTATCATTTACTATAACTTCATTATTACTAATTACTATAAAACTACTAAGTAAAAAGCAATTAATAGAATTTAAAAACTATTTATCTATTTATGTCTTTGCTTTATTATCAGTTACTTTTTTAGATAAAGGAATTAATTATATATTAATTATTATTACTATTTTATTAACACTATTTTATAATAAAAAAATAGAACATAACAAAATATTAGAAAATACTTCTTATGTATTTTTAACTATCTTATTATTTACAGAAAAAGTAGTTTTATATGGTATTGAACTAAATCCATTATTAAGTTTAATAATGATAATTATTTGGAT
>CALVJZ010000096.1 GCA_944332465.1 uncultured Bacilli bacterium
GAAGGAAGATATATCTACAAAGGTGAAAACCCCAAGAACTACATAACATTTAATAATGAATACGCAGGTTGGAGAATTATAGCTATTGAAAAAGATGGAACAATAAAAATAATAAAAGAACAATATGTCGCAAATATACCTTTTAATACCATCAACGATAACAATGGTACTTACTGTGAAAAAGCAAAGGGTGGTAAAAGATGTAATGCTTGGGCCGCAACTGAAAATTTAACCGAAAATTCAGAAGATTTTGAATTATGGGGAAACAAAGGAACAGTATTAAATGATTGCTACACAAATCAATATTTGAACAAAATATATTATAAAACCTTTACAGAGCAAGCCAAAAATCAAATTATAAATTATAATTACAATGTTGATGAAAAGAACCCTGGAAGATATTATTGGAATGGCAAAATAGCTATAATAGATCTCTTCGACTACAATAAAGCAAATGAATGGTTAGATACATTTATTAGAGATTCAGCAACATTAACTCCATTAAAACAATCTAATGATAATAGACCCGTATTTTTAGCTTATATCAACACTCGTTATCCAGAAGATTCAGAATCCTATAATTATATTTATAGTGCATACGTACCAGAGGAAAACAATGTATATCCAGTAACACATCTTAACAAAAATTTAAAACTATCCGGCAAAGGAACAAAATATAATCCCTATACCATCGAAAGTGAAGTCACAATCAATCTAGAAACATTTGGTGATCTTGATAAAGATTTACAATTTAAACTAGATACTGCTGGAAAAACACTTAGTGAAATAAAAGAAGAAATTGATGATCAAATTGGAACAAAAATAGAAAAAGATGGTAAGTGTTGTACTTTAGATAGTTGGTACTTAGATAAAGATTTAAAAAATAGATTTGACGAAAATACTCCAATTAATAATAACCTTACTTTATTTGGTAGATGGGAGTGTAGAGAAACAGAAACTGTAAATGTACCTGATACACTTTTACAAATACCAAACTGGATAATAAACCTTGGTTGTTCTATTACTATAGTTGGAATTTTATTAATAGTATTTATTATAAAAAAGAAAAACACAAGAAACGAGGAGTAATATGAAGAATAAAGTGTATAACATTACAAAAAAATTAAACATTATCTTAACTACTTTATTCCTAATATTATCACCTATTTATATAGGAAGTTTTAAAGATAGTTATATTAATAGCTATCTTTTTGTATTTCTTATACTAGATTTTATTTCCATACTAACATATTTGTTAAAACCATATAAAATAAATAAAAAAACTATATTATATTTTTTATTTATTCTCACTTTCCTACTACCACTCTTTTCAAAAGATATTATCTTTATAAACACACATATTAAAATAACTATATTAGTATTATCAACAATTATTTTATCTATTAATATAAATAATATATTTAAAGAAAACGTATTATATAAAATATTAATAACTTCTTCTACACTAACTTCAATTATAAGTATTTTATATATTTTTTACCCAACTTTTTTTGAAAACATTTACATTCATGGAGACTACGGAGACTTCTTTTTATCTAGTATATATCGTCTTTATGGAACACTTAATTATCCAAACTGCTTAGCTATATTTTCCTTAATTGGTATTATTTTAAGTATTAAATATATAGATAAAAATATATTTAAAATAACTTTCTATATAAACTTACTAACTTTATTCTTAACAATATCTAAATCAACAATTATATTTGCAATCATAGTATTTATTATCTATATAATTATAAATAAAAACATTAGACAGCACTTAATCGCTAGTATAATTCCAATTATGCTAAACTTAAACACAACTAGAATATCAATTATTAATGATAATATTTTATTTTTAATTATAACAACAGTACTTCTAATACTTCTATATTTTGTTTTTTATATTTTATTAAACAAAAAACCTCTAATTACATATATAACAATTATCTTAATCATAATACTATCTATAATATATCCAACCAATACATTAACAATAGAAAAAGATAATAATGAAGATATATTTATTGTTGATTTCATTGGCTTAAAAAGTGGAATCTATGAAATTGATATAAAATTAGATAGTGATAATTACAATGGAAATATTTATTTATATAAACAATTTATGCAAAATCATAATTTATCATATATTTTAATAAAACAAGAAAGTCTAAAAGATAATATTAAAATTAAATTTAAAGTAGAAAAAAATGCAGAATATTATTCTTTAAAAATAAGTAATAAACTTATGAACTTTAAAATAAAAAGTATAGAACTAACAAAAGGTAAAAATAAAAAAGAAATACCTGTAAATTATTATTTATTACCCTATAACTATATAAAACAACTAGAACAATTAAAATATGATGGAACAAGTATAGGTAGTAGATTAGAAATATATAAACTTTGCTTAGAAATTATAAAAGATAATCCTCTTTTAGGTCATGGTTTTGACTATTTTAAAATAGCAAATAAAAATACTAATATTAATTACATATTAGTAGAACACTCTCAGATAATGACATTAGGAGTACAAAATGGAATTATTTCAATTATTATTTGGATAGTTTTGTTAATAACAATTATTATTGAAATAATTAAAAAACGAAGTATCAAAAATTTAGAATTAAATATAATAATTATTTTACTAATATATACATCACTATTTGACTTTACTATGTCATATCACTTTTTCTTACTTTTATTCTTTATATTTTGTAATTATTTATTCACCAAAAAAGCACTTTAAAAAAGTGCTTTTAAAATGGTAATTTCATATTTCCATTAGAGAATTGTTTCATCATTTTTTTCATTTGATCAAATTGTTGTAGTAGTTTGTTAACTTCTTGTACAGAAGTACCACTACCACTTGCAATTCTTGTTTTTCTACTAGCTTTAATAATATCTGGATTTCTTCTTTCCTTTGGAGTCATTGATAATACTATAGCTTCAATATGTGCAATTTGTTTTGGATCTATTTTAATATCAGTAAGGCCCATTTTTTTAGCCCCAGGTAAAAGTTTTAGTAAATTTTCAAGTGGACCTAATTTTTTCATTTGTTTCATAGTAGATAAAAAGTCTTCTAAATCAAATTTACCTTGTTGCATCCTTTTTGCAGTTTTTTCTGCTTCTTTTTCATCTATTGCCTCTGTTGCCTTTTCTACTAAAGAAACAATATCACCCATTCCTAAAATTCTACCAGCCATTCTTTCAGGATCAAAAGAATCAAGACCATCTAATTTTTCAGATACACCAATAAATTTTATTGGAACATGTGTTAAATGTCTAACAGATAATGCTACTCCACCACGTGTATCACCATCTAATTTTGTTAAAATAACACCCGTAAGAGGTAATTTATCATTAAAGCCTGTAATAACATTAATTGCATCTTGACCCATCATAGCATCAATTACTAACAATACTTCATCAGGATTTACTTCATTACGAATATTTTCAAGCTCATCCATTAAATCTTCATCAATATGTAATCTACCTGCTGTATCGATTAATACATAATCATAATTATTTTCTTTAGCGTAAGAAATAGCGTTTTTACTAATTTCTACAGGATTACCATTACCCTCATCATAAACTTCAATATTTAATTGTTTACCAATTTG
Organism: uncultured Bacilli bacterium; assembly: GCA_944332465.1. GTDB lineage: Bacteria > Bacillota_I > Bacilli_A > RF39 > UBA660 > Faecimonas. The sequence continues at coordinate 3,627 of CALVJZ010000096.1, forward strand.
TTTTAACTGATCAATTGCTGCTGGACGATAAACATCACAAGCTACAAGTAATGGTTTCTTAGCATGTTTTTTTCTTAAAAAGTTCGCAAGCTTTCCTATTGTTGTTGTTTTACCAGAACCTTGTAATCCCACAAGCATTAAAACAGCGGGATTACCTTTTAAACAAATATCAGCTTGTTCTCCACCCAATAATTCAGTTAATTCATCTTTAACAATCTTAACAAATAAATC
>CALVJZ010000097.1 GCA_944332465.1 uncultured Bacilli bacterium
CCAATATCTTCGGCAGCAAATCTTGTAATACGTCTTGCGATATAAATAGGATCTTCTCCTGCTTCTAACATTCTTGCAAGCCAATATACCGCAGCATCGGGATCACTATTTCGCATAGATTTATGTAAAGCAGAAATAATATTATAGTGTTCTTCCCCATTTTTATCATATAAAAGAGTTTTTTTAGTCAAACAATCTTCAATAATATCTTTCGTTACTTTCAAGGTACCATTTTCTTCTTTGGCATTTGTAATAATCATATCTAAAGTGGTTAATGCACTTCTGGCATCTCCATTAGAGAAATTAGCAATTGTTTTTAAGTCTTCTTCTTGGATATTGACTTTTTCTTTACCAAAGCCTTTTTCGGTTGTGATAGCACGTTTTAATAGTGTCAAGATCTCTTCACTAGATAATTCTTTTAAGACAAAGACTCTACAACGTGATAAAAGAGCGTTATTAATTTCAAAAGATGGATTTTCAGTTGTTGCTCCTATTAAGACAATTGATCCTTTTTCGACAAATGGTAAAAAGGCATCTTGTTGTGCTTTATTAAAGCGATGAATTTCATCTACAAAAACGATGGTTCTAATCCCTAGACTTTTGTTTTTATCGGCATCTTCCATAACTTTTTTTATTTCTTTGATACCTGATGTTACTGCAGAGAAAGTAATAAATGCTGATTTTGTTTCATTTGCTATAATTTTTGCAAGGGTAGTTTTTCCTACTCCAGGAGGTCCCCAGAAAATCATAGAAGAAATATTATCTGATTCAATCATACGTCTTAATAATTTATTTTCACCTATTAGATGCGTTTGTCCTACTACTTCACTTAGTTTTGTCGGTCTCATACGTGAAGCAAGTGGTTCATTTTGTGACTTTTCAAAAAGAGATGTTTGTTCCATAATATTCCTCCTTTCTGTTATTATTTTAACGCAAAATAATTATAATTTAAATGGTAATTTGTGATGTTCGATTGTATTTTTTATAATGTTATGTTAATATTTAGATGTAAGGAAACTTACAAAAAAAAGGAAATACTTAACTTTCGTTTGTTAAGTACTTGCCTTTAATTGGTGTTGCACTCAACAAACTATGTTGAGTGGCTTTTTTTTAATACTTTGCCATAAAAATGATAAGGAAGGCTAGTAATAAAAATACGATTATAAAAAGTAAACAAATTATTGTATCCTTTTTCATATTATCGGCCTCCTTTCTTTTGAAGGCAGACACTCAACAGTTAAATATTTCCAAAAAGAAACTTAACATATTATGTAATCTAAGACAAATCACTGTTTTTTAAATTTTGTTTTATTATTGTTTTAAAATTTATTTTTTTCTAAAGAAATAGTTTCTAGTCAAAGACTTAGAAACTTTTATTTTTATCTTTAAAGTTTTTATATGCATTATGTAGATAATAGTATGGTATTAGTAACAATATTACATTTACAATAATTAACAAAATATTTCCATCTAGGTGGATGAAAGATAATAGTTGTGGAATAAATAGGATAATACCAAATATTACAGTAATAATTGATTTCTTCTTAGATAACAATAGACCAAAGATTCCAGCTATTATTTGGAAAGCTGCTCCCGCGTAGGTTGCAACCAATATACCTAATGCTTCTTTTCCTGTAATTCCTGCTACTACTAAATCTTTACTTGTTAAAGATCCTACTAGAAAGTAAGTTAATGCAATCGATGCTATCCCTAAAATTATTTGGATAACACTTGCTATTCTTAAATGTTTTGTACCACTTCTCATACTTTTCCTTCTTCTATTTATACATATATTATAACGTATTTTTACTATTATCAAAATATATTATTTCTTTTTTATTTTCTTTGGCAAAAATTATTTCTTTTTGTGTTTGTTTTCCAATATACCCTTCTACATTTACAACATATATTGCATTACTTAATTTTATTTTTGCAAAATGTAGTTCGTTAAATTTTTTTATTTCTTCTTTTGTATAATTTTCCTTTGTAGGATAAATTGGTGTTAATACACAGTTACCTAAAAGTTCTAGTCTTTCTGCTTCTTCCATCATAGTTTTTTTAAATTTTAAACTGCCACAAATTGTTATAATTTTCATTCTACTCCCCTACTTCTTTCTCATTAAAGATATAATCATAGAATTCATTACAAGTTAAGTTATAAGGTGGCTTCTTGTACTTATAAATATATACTTTTGTATTAATGGGTACTTCATCTTGTCTACTTTTAATAAATTTTTCTTTAACATCTTTTAATAATTCTTTTAATGTACTATATTCGTGTATACCTTTTTCATTATACCAAGAATGTTCAAACCAAAATACTTTGTTATTTTGATAAAAAACAAGAAATGTATGTGAGGGAAGATTTTTCTTGTCATCTAAATAGATAAAAAATGTTTCTGTTTTAATGTTTTTAGTTTCAAACAGTACTCTTTCTAATTCTACTTGGTCCCAGCAAACACCACATTTTTTGGTAATTAATTCTTCTGGTGATAATAATTTATAAAAGTTAGCAAAATTAGTTTCAAAATATTTCTCATTTAATATTAAGTTTTTATTATTTTTATCTTTATAACCATATTCTATTAAGTCCATTGTTTTCATTATATTTTCTAAATCATTATCCTTATGATTTTTATAGTATATATAATCTTTTTCTGAAAGAGTTAATATTTCTAGATTTTTAGACATAAGTTCTTTATAGTCTTTTTTGAAGTTTCTTTTTATTGAGCGAAGTACTCCATTATGAGTGATTACTAAGATTTTTTTATCCTTTTGTGTTTCAAATAATTCTTCTATAAAAGATGCGACTCTATTATCTAAATCTTTATGTTTTTCACCATTGGGTGGTGAATATATTCCTTCTCTAAATAACTGTTTTAAAGTACTATCATAATTAATTTTTTTCTTTTGTTCCCAGTCACCAAGTGAAATTTCTTCTATTCTTTTATCGTAGATTACTTGAGTATTTGGTAATAAAGCTTGGATAGTTTCTTTTGTTCTAGTAAGTGGTGAGCAATAAATTAAATCAAAATCATTTTTTAATTTTTTGCCAAGTTTTTGGGCAGATAACATTCCCTTTTCAGTTAAGTGGCAATTTGATTTTCCAGACCATACACCATTTACATTATCAATACTTTCTCCATGTCTTATTAATACAACTTCTGTCATCTTATCCCTCTTTTTTTCTATTATCTAGATATTCATGTCCTAGAATGTCTTTTAATACGAGCATAGCATCTAATTCACTATATCCATATTCTTGTTCTAAATCATTAAAAAGTCTTCTAATTTCTTTAGCGTATTTTTTTATATTTACTTCTTTTTGATAGGTTACTAAGATTGGATACTTTTTACCCCAGGCTTTTGTCCAGTTAATTTTTTCTTCTTTTTTCTCATCAGTTTTTTTAATTACTTCTTCTATCTCATTTTGATCTAAATTAAAGTCTATTAATTCATCTAATGATAAATTATAAAGTTTGGCTAGTTTTTTAGATTGGTATATATCAGGTATAGCATCATCTGTTTCCCATTTTGATATTGTTTGTCTACTAACTCCTAACTTTTCGGCAACTGTTTCTTGAGAAAGCGTACTTTTCTTTCTTGCTTCTTGTAAGCTATTTCCTAAACTCATATTATCACCATCCAAAACTAGTTTACTATTTTTTTTATATTTTTTCTATCTATATTTTTTTACAATTATGCTACTAAAGATAACATTGTTTTATTTTATTACTAAAAAAGATACATATTTATTAAAAAATGTATCTATTATATTTAAATAAATTCTACAGTTTCTTTTAGTTCTTTTCTATTATT
>CALVJZ010000098.1 GCA_944332465.1 uncultured Bacilli bacterium
ATGTTGTTGATAATAAAATCGGAGATAAATAGATAATGTTCCACGTGAAACATAGAAATATTTCCCGGGAAATAATTATAAAGTAAAAAGAAAGGGATGTTGTTGATAATAAAATCGGAGATAAATAGATAATGTTCCACGTGAAACATAGAAATATTTCCCGGGAAATAATTTTAAAGTAAAAAGAAAAAGATGTTGTTGATAATAAAAATGGAGATAAATAAATAATGTTTCACTTGGAACATAGAAAAATAAATATATATTTTTATAAATAATTACTTTATTGTTGTTTTTATTTACTTTTGGACGTATGTGTATTAAAATATTTCTAGTGCAATAAAAGTACTAGAACCAGGTCAGGACCGGGAGGTAGCAGCCTTAATAGTCAACTTTTATGTGCACTTTTATTTTGAGGTGATTATGTGAATTTAAAATATATGGATTTGGCAATTGAACAGGCAAAAAATGCTGTTAAAAATGGTGAGGTTCCAGTTGGCTGTGTTATTGTAAAAAATAATGAAGTTATTGCTTCAGCGTATAATATGAAAGAAACATATATGTGTGCAACTAAACATGCTGAAATCATCGCGGTGGAAAAAGCATCTAAAGTTTTAAATAATTGGAGATTGGATGGTTGCGATGTTTATGTTACTTTAGAACCCTGTCCTATGTGTGCTAGTGCTTTAAAGCAAGCAAGAGTTAATAACATTTTCTGTGGATTATCTAATTCAGATGAAAATAACATTAAAATTGTTCATGAAATTTTGAAAAGTGATAAAAATAATATTTCAGTAAATTTGGTTAATAATTTATCTGTGGAAAAAGTAAAATTGTTATTGCAAGCGTTTTTTAAAAATAGAAGAAATAGTTAGGAGCTTTCTTCTTTTTTTTATGTTATAATATTTGTGTTTATGGAGGTGTTACGGTGTATCAAGCATTATATAGAAAGTATAGACCAAAAACTTTTGATGACGTTGTAGGTCAAGAGTCTATTGTAAAAGTATTAAAAAATTCTATTGTTAATCATAAATTTTCACATGCATATATGTTTTTTGGATCTCGTGGTACTGGTAAAACATCTTTATCAAAAATTTTTGCAAAGGCTGTGAATTGTTTGGATTCTAAAGATGGCAATCCTTGTGGTGTATGTAAAAATTGCTTAGCGTCTTCTGAAAAAGAATGTGTTGATATTTTAGAAATTGATGCTGCGTCTAATAATGGTGTTGATGAAATAAGAGATTTAAGAAACAAAATTAATTTGGTTCCTGCTGAGTTAAAATATAAAGTATATATTATAGATGAAGTTCATATGTTATCTATTGGTGCTTTTAATGCTTTGTTAAAAACTCTTGAAGAACCACCTGAACATGCAATTTTTATTTTAGCAACAACTGATCCTCAAAAGGTTCCTGAAACTATTGTGTCACGTTGTCAGTGCTTTTCTTTTCAACGTATTTCAATTAATAAGCTTGTGGACAGATTGAAATTTGTTTGTAAAAATGAAAATATTAATATTTCTGATGATGTTTTGGAAGAAATTGCCATTTCTTCTGATGGAGGTATGAGGGATTCTTTAGGTATGTTAGATAAGCTTAGTTCTTATACTAATGATTTTATTGATATGAATGTATATATTGAACTTAATGGTTTAATCTCTAAGAAAGAATTAAATGATTTGTTTGATGCAATTTTTACTAATAAATTTGATAAAGTTTTAAATCTTCTTTCGGAGTTTAATAATTGTGGAAAAAATATTATTCAAGTGATTTCACAATTTATGTATTTTATGAGAGATGTTTTGGTTAATTATTTTTTAAATCATTTAGATATTAGATATAATTTAAAAACTGTGGAAAAACTTATATTCTTATTAAACGAAAAAATGTTCGATATTAAAAAGAGTGGAAATCCTAAACTTTATATTGAAATTTTATTATTAGATTTTATGTCTAGTAATCTTTCTAATTGTTCAACGCCTGGTGAAGTTGTTGTTCAAAATAAAGAGAATGTTAGTGTTGATGTAAATAAGAAAGATATTAGTGTTTCTGAAAATAATGTTATTAATAATATTTCTAATCAAGAAAATATGGTTGTTTCTTTAGAAGTTCATAATGACAATGATTCTTTAGATGAAAGTACTGTTGTAGATGATTCTATTTCTTCTGATGAACCTAGTTTAATAACTGTGGATAAGGGTCATACTATTTTAAATATTGATGATATTATAAATGCTCGTGTAAATAATGCTTTGGCATTAGCTGATAAACAAATTTTAAGAAAATCTCAAGAAAATTTGTCTATTTTAAATGATTTTACTTTTGATCAAAATTTTGGTTATTTAGTTTGTGAAATTTTGAATTCTAAGTTTAGAGTAGCGAGTTCTGATATTATTGTTATTAGTTATGAATATGATTCCATTGTTCAACAAAATTTAGAAAATTTGGAAGAAATGGAAAAAATTTATAATGATTTAACAGGTTCTAATATTAAATTTGCGATTATTACAGATGAAGAGTGGTCTACTTTTAAACAAGATTATATTAATAAGCTTAAAGCTGGTGAAATATATGATATCATTCCTGAACCTCATAAAGTGTTTAAAAAAGAGGAAAGTAATGATATAATAAATAATGATGCAACTTTATTATTTGGTGATATTGTTGAATATGAAGAGTAAAGGAGAATGTTTATGAATATACAAGCAATGATGAAACAAGCACAAAAATTACAAAAAGATATGATGAATGTTAAGGATGAAATTGATTCTACTGAGTTTACTGGGGAAAGTTCTTTAGTTAAAGTTACTGTTAAAGGTACAAAAGAAGTTGTTAAAGTAGAAATTGATAAATCTAATTCTTTAGATAGTGATGATATAGAGATGTTAGAGGATATGATTTTAGTTGCTATAAACGAAGCTAATAAAAAAGTTGATGAGATGACAGAAAAGAAAATGGGAAAATTTGGTAATATTCCAGGATTATTTTAAAAATGTACCCTGATAGTTTAAAAAATTTAATTGAATCTTTTAAATTTTTACCAGGAATTGGTGAAAAAACTGCAGAAAGACTTGCTTTTTCAGTTTTAGATTTAGAGGAAGAACAAGTTTCTTTATTTTCTAATAGTCTTATTGATGTTAAACAAAAAATACATCCTTGTCCTATTTGTAATACTTTTACTGATGATGAGAAATGTTTTATATGCAATGACTTTTCGAGAGATAATGATGTTTTATGTGTAGTTGAAGATACAAAAAATGTCTTTTTGTTCGAAAAACTTGGAATGTTTCATGGGAAATATCATGTGTTAGAAGGTTTAATTTCTCCATTGGATGGAATTAACCCTGAAGATATAGGATTAGATAAATTAATTGATCGTGTTAAAAATGAAAAGTTTAAAGAAATAATTTTTGCTTTTCGTCCTAGTATTGAGGGAGAGACTACAGCTCTTTATATAAAACGTGTTTTAGATGGTCTTGGTGTTAAGATTACGCGTTTGGCGAGTGGTGTGCCTATGGGAGCAGATATGGAATATGTTGACAGTTTAACTTTAGAGAGAGCATTAAATGATAGGAAAGAAATAGAATAAATATTAAAATAATTCATAATTATTAACAGGTGATAATTATGAAAAATGTTTTAGCTATTTTAAAAAAAGTAACGTTTGCTGGATTTTTATTATATGGTTATAACTTTATTGCTACTAATTTTGGTTTAATTTTGCCAATTAATGTAATTACTTTATTATTAATTACTGTATTGGGTTCACCAGCATTACTTGCTTTGGTTTTATTTAA
>CALVJZ010000099.1 GCA_944332465.1 uncultured Bacilli bacterium
TAGGAGAAGAAATAGTTAATTCTATCTCACATGGACTTGGCATTATATTAGGAATTGTAGCCTTAGTTTTAACAATTGTTTTCTCAGTAAAAAACAACAATACCATAGGTATTGTCTCATCTTGCATATATGGTTCAACCATGATTATTATGTATACTATTAGTTGTCTTTACCACGCCTTAAGTCCTAAACTAAAAGCTAAAAAAGTATTTCGTGTTATTGATCACTGTGATATATACTTATTTATTGCTGGTTGTTATACACCATATTGTTTAAGTTTAATAGGTGGAGTAACAGGTTGGGTAATATTTGCTATAATCTGGGCGTGTGCTGTAATAGGGGTATTATTAAATGCTATAGACTTAGAAAAGTTTATTATTCCCTCTGTCTTAATGTATTTAGTGATGGGTTGGATGATTATCTTTTCATATGATAGTGTCGCAACACTTCTTCCAACTCCAGGACTTGTCTTACTGATTGCTGGGGGAATATCCTATACCGTTGGTGCTATTCTTTATGCTATAGGGTCTAAAAAGAAATATTTTCATTCTATATTTCACTTTTTTGTTCTACTAGGTTCCATCCTTCAATTTTTCAGTATCTTACTTTATGCAATTTAGGAGAAAACGTCATGTTTTCTCTTTTTTTTCACATTTTAATGATATAATACAAGTATAGATAGGAGGGATAGTATGTCTTATATTGAATTTAAAAACGTAAGTAAATTTTATGGAGAAAATGAATCCCTTGTAAAAGCACTAAATGAGGCATCTTTTTCAATTGAAAAAGGGGAATTAGTTGTTATACTTGGTCCATCTGGAGCAGGTAAAACTACTGCTCTAAATATTCTAGGAGGTATGGATAAACCAACCTCTGGAGAAGTTATTATTGATGGTAAAGATATAACTAAATATAAAAATAAAGAACTTATTAAATATCGTCGTACAGATATTGGCTTTGTCTTTCAATTTTATAACTTAGTTCAAAACCTAACTGCTAAAGAAAATGTAGAACTCGCAACAGAAATATGTAAAAAACACTTGTCTCCTGTAAAAACCTTAAAAGCTGTAGGTCTAGAACATCGTCTAAATAACTTTCCATCACAATTATCAGGTGGTGAGCAACAACGTGTCGCAATTGCGAGAGCTGTTGCGAAAAGTCCTAAAATACTTCTTGCTGATGAACCAACAGGAGCTTTAGATGATGAAACGGGAAAACAAATCTTAAAAGTTTTGGAAAAATTATCAAGAGAAGATAATATGACAGTAATTATCATTACTCATAATAGTTCAATCGCTCCAATTGCAGACAAAATAATTCGTTTTAAAAATGGAAAAGCAGAAGATATAACAATCAACAAACACCCACAAAAAGTAGAGGATATTACCTGGTGAAAAAACTCTTAAAAGAAACTTTTGTCTGCATGATAAAAACCAAAACAAGATTTTTATCTATTTTAGTTATTGTCTTATTAGGAGTAGGCTTTTTTGCCGGAATAAGAGCAGTCTCTCCTGATATGGAAAATACCCTTGATAGTTATTATGATAAAACTAATACTTATGACTTAATGATTACATCAAACTATGGTGTTAATAACGACACTATTACAAAATTAAAAGAAGATTATGAAATAGAAGCATCATATAACTTTGATGCTATAACAACAAAAAAAGATGATTATGCTACTAAAATTATTTCTTATGATAAAAAAAGTCATATTAATAAACCTAAATTAATAAAAGGAAAATTACCTACTAAAGAAAATGAAGTTTTAGTAGATAATGATTTTCGAAGTGAAATAAAAATAGGGGACACGCTAACTATTGATTCTCCACTTATAAAAAATAAAACTTTAACTGTAACCGGATATGTCGAAAGCTCTTTATATATTTCTGCCGAAAGAGATTCAACAACTCTATTATCTGGCACAATAGATTACTATCTTTATATGCCTATAGAAAATATTACTTCCCCAAGTCCTACAACTGCCTATATTGTTTTAGATAAAGATATGAGTAGATTTACAAAAGACTATGATAAACTAGTAAAACAAGAAAAGAAAAAAATAAAGAAAGAGTTAAAAGAAGATAAATTACCAAATCAAACTTGGTATGTACTTGATTTAGATTCAAACCTAGGATTTTATCAATATGAACAAGATACTGTAAGAATAGATAATGTTGCAAAAGTATTCCCATTAGTCTTCTTTATCGTTGCTATTCTAATATGTTTAACAACTATGACCCGTATGGTTGAAGAAGAAAGAAGTCAAATAGGAACTTTAAAATCACTTGGTTATAAAGATAATGCCATAATGTTTAAATATGTTTTATATGCCTCTCTTGCAACAATTATTGGTGGTATGATTGGTGTTTTAATTGGTTATCGTATATTACCTGATTTATGTTTTGAAATGTATAAAAATATGTATCGAATAGGTAATATAAAACTAAGTTATTATTCCTCTTTAACATTCCAAGGTATGATGATAGCACTTCTTTGTACCCTTGGTGCAACAATCTACACTTGTAGAAAAGTTTTAAAATCATCACCAGCAAGTCTTTTAAGACCAGTTGCACCACCTCCTGGAAAAAGAGTATTATTAGAAAAAATACCAGTTATTTGGAATCGCTTAACATTCTCATATAAAGTAACGATTAGAAATGTATTTAGATACAAAAAAAGATTTTTAATGACTATTATTGGTATTGCCGGTTGTACTGGCTTAATCCTTGCAGGATTTGGACTAAAAGACTGTATTGTTAAAATGGTACCTCATCAATATGAAGACATCTTTAATTATGATGCTAAAATAACTTTAGATGAAAATAAAAATAGTAATACTATAACTGAAATTAATAAACTAAAAGAAGTAAAAGATACTATTGAAATACAAGAAGAAACTGTAACTTTAGAAAATAAAGATACAAATCAAACTATTACTTTAATATCACCAAAGACATCTTTAGAGGGATTTATTAAATTACAAAATAGAAAAACACATGAAAAATATAAACTAAATAACGGTATAATTATTACCGAAAAACTAGCAAAACTTTTAGATATAGAAGAAAATGATACTTTAGAGTTTACTGGAACAACAACATATAAAGAAAAAGTAACAAACATTACCGAAAATTATTTATTTCACTATATCTACTTACCAAAGAAAGAGTATAAAGAAAATAGTTATAATACTGTTTTAGTAAAAACAAAAAAATTAACAGAGAATGAAGAGAAGACACTTGCTAATAAACTAAAAGAAATAAGTGGAGTTTCAAATATTACTTTTACTTCTAAAACACGTCATGTTTTTGATGATACTATGGATAGTTTTGCTTATGTCTCACTAATATTAATTATTTCCGCAGGAGCCCTAGCTTTTGTTGTATTATACAACTTATCAAGTGTTAATATTAGTGAACGAAGAAGAGAACTCGCAACAATTAAAGTCTTAGGATTTTATGATAAAGAAGTTTATCAGTATATTAACCGTGAAAATACAATTCTAACATTAATAGGTATTTTATTAGGACTAGGTATTGGTAATATTCTAACTATGTATATTATTAAAACCTGTGAATTAGATATGTTAATGTTTGATCCTACTATTGCTTGGCCAAGTTATATTTATGCAATCTTAATAACTGTTGCTTTTGCTATTTTAGTAAATATAATTTTATATTTTTCACTAAAGAAAATAGATATGATTGAATCTTTAAAGAGTGTTGAATAA
>CALVJZ010000100.1 GCA_944332465.1 uncultured Bacilli bacterium
ACAAGGAGCAAGAACAAACTAAAAACTTGACACCAAATAAAAAGAAGAGATTACTCTCCTCCTTCAAACTGTGAATTGTATAAATTAGCATAAAATCCATTCTTTTTAAGTAACTCTTCATGATTACCTTGTTCTACTATATCACCATCATTCATAACTAAAATTAAATCTGCATTTTTTATTGTACTTAAACGATGTGCAATAATAAAACTAGTTCTACCTTCCATTAACTTATCCATAGCTTTTTGAATTAATTCTTCAGTACGCGTATCAACACTACTAGTAGCTTCATCAAGAATTAAAATCTTAGGATCAGCAAGTATAACACGTGCAATCGTAAGAAGTTGTTTTTGCCCTCCACTAATATTATCAGCTTCTTCATTTAAGACCATATTATATCCATCAGGTAAAGTACGTATAAAGTGATCGACACTAGCAGTATGACAAGCATCTTTTACTTCTGTATCACTTGCATTTAATTTACCATATTTAATATTATCTTTAATCGTTCCATTAAATAACCACGTATCTTGTAAAACCATACCAAATAATTTACGAATATCGCTACGATTATACTTAGTCATATCATTACCATCTATTAAAATACGCCCACTATTTAAATCATAAAATCTCATTAAAAGTTTAACTATTGTCGTTTTACCAGCACCAGTAGGTCCTACAATCGCAATCTTTTGTCCATCTTTTACTTTACAATTAAAATCATGAATAATAATTTTATCAGGATTATATCCAAACTGTACATGGTCAAAAGTAATATTACCTTGCAATCCCTCAGTAGATAAAGCATTATCAATTACTTGTACTTCTTCTTCTAATTCTAAGAAATCAAAAACTCTTTCACTAGCTGCTACAGCAGATTGAACTGTACTCATTACTTGAGAAAGTTGATTAATTTGTTGTGTAAACTGACGAACATATTGTGTAAATGATAAAATATCACCTACTTCAATACGTTTTAAAATAACCATATATCCACCTAAAATAGAAATTACAACATAACCTAAATTACCAACAAATTGCATTATAGGATGCATCATAGTTGATAAAAATTGACTCTTCCAAGCACTGTGATATAGCGTTTCATTAATCTTATCAAACTTTTCTATAGCCTTATCTTCACCATTAAAAGCCTTAACAATATCATGTCCACCATATATTTCTTCAACATGACCATTAATATGTCCTAAATAATCTTGTTGCATTGCAAAATACTTTTGACTCATCTTAACAATCCTACTAACAACCAACATACATATAGGTACAATAAGAACAGCCGCAATAGTCATTGGAATATTAATAGAAATCATCATAATCAAAATACCAATAACAGTCGCTATACTTGTTATAATTGAAGTAATTGATTGATTAAGAGCTTGTGACAAAGTATCAATATCATTAGTTACAATAGATAAAACTTCACCATGAGTCTTTGTATCAAAAAACTTCATTGGTAATTTATTAATCTTTTTACTTAACTTATTACGTAAACGATATGAAATATCATTAGAAACAGAAGACATAATAACACCTTGAATACCAGAACATAATGCACTAATAATATATAAAATAACTAATATTAATACTGTATGATTAATAACATTAAAATCAATTCCACCACTATTAGATATTTTTCTCATAAGACCATTAAAAATCTCAGTTGTAATATTACCTAATATCTTAGGTCCAATAATAGTTAAAACTGTAGAACCTATCGCAAAAAGTATTACAAAAAACATTGCTATTTTATAATCTTTTAAATAAGAAAGTAATTGTTTTAATGTTTTACCAAAATCTTTAGCTTTTTCAGGAGCAGCATTTCCTCCCATTCCACCATGACCAAACTTAGGCATTTTCTAACTCCTCCTTACTTAATTGTGATAAAGCAATTTCTTTATAAACTTCACAATTTTTCATTAAATCTTTATGTTTTCCTAATCCAACAACTTTACCCTCATCAAGAACAACAATCTTATCAGCATTCATAATTGTTGATATTCTTTGTGCAACAATTAAAACTGTTTTATCTTTTGTTATTTTAGCAAGTTCCTTACGTAGTTTAGCATCAGTTTTAAAGTCAAGTGCCGAAAAACTATCGTCAAAAACATAAATATCAGGATTTTTAGCTATCGCTCTTGCTATAGATAATCTTTGTTTTTGTCCTCCTGAAACATTAGTTCCACCTTGACTTATTTCATAGTTTTCCATACCTTTTAATTTAGATACAAACTCTGTTGATTGACTAATATCTAGAGCTTTTTTAACATCTTCATCACTAATATTTTCATTACCATATTTTATATTATCAGCAATACTTCCAGTAAATAAAACACCTTTTTGTGGTACAAAACCAATCTTTTCACGTAATTCTTTTAAATCTACATCACGTACATTACGACCATCAATTAATAATTCTCCATCACTGACATCATAAAATCTAGGAATTAAATTAATTAAAGTTGATTTACCACTTCCTGTAGAACCAATAAAAGCTGTAACTTCTCCCGGATTAGCTACTAAATTAATATCTGTAATAACATCATATGAAGCATCAGGATAACGGAAACTAACATTTCTAAATTCAACTTTACCACGTTCACTATCTTTAAATGGTAATAATTTTTTACTATTATAAATAGTGTCTTTAGTTTCTAATACTTCCATAATACGATGTGCACTGACATTAGCTCTAGGTAACATAATAGACATCATTGATATCATTAAAAATGCCATAATAATTTGCATAGTATATTGAATATAAGCCATTATATCTCCTACTTGCATTATACCTTGATCAACACCTTTTGCTCCTTGATAAACAATAAGTAGACAAATACAATTCATCACAAGCATCATAATAGGCATCATAAAACTCATTGCTCTATTAATAAATAAGTTTACTTTGGTAAGACGTTTATTTGCTTCATCAAATCTTTCTTCTTCATGAGCTTCATTAGAAAAAGCACGTATTACTGGAAGACCAGTTAAAATCTCACGTGTAACTAAATTTAGTTTATCAATTAACTTTTGTACAATATTAAATTTAGGCATCGCAACTGCAAACAAAGTCACAACAACACCCAAAATTAATACTACCGCAAGACCAATAATATAAGTCATATCAGCATTAGTATTCATTGCTTTTATAACTCCCCCAATACCAATAATTGGAGCATAAAAAACAACTCTAAGTAAAAATACCACAACCATTTGAACTTGTTGAATATCATTTGTTGTTCTAGTAATTAAAGATGATTGTCCAAAACTTTTCATTTCATTCTTTGAAAAACCAACTACTTTAGTAAATACCTTATGACGAAGAGTCTTAGAAAGTTTTGCTGCCATACGAGATCCTACAAATACAATAAGTACTCCTACAATCATTGCCATAAGTGCAATACCTAACATAATAAGACCAACTTTAAATATATACATAGTCTGAATATGATCAGTATCAATACCAATTCTTTGATATTCACTTTTAACAAAGCTAACAGCTCCTTGATTAACAATAGAATCAGGTACATCTTTTAACTTTTTATTAATACTCTTTATCATTTTGCTTCTACTAGCATCATCCATCAATAATAAACTATCTTCTAGACTCATTCCTTCAGGAAGTTCAAAAGAAATAGCTTCATCACTTTTACTATTACTATCCATGTTTTCTGCATAATATAAAATTAACATCGGACGAGAC
>CALVJZ010000101.1 GCA_944332465.1 uncultured Bacilli bacterium
TTTCACCTCCTAATTTTATACTAAAATAAATATACGCTAGCCCTTATTTCCGTAGAAATATACTAGCGTATAATATTGTATCATCTTTATTTTTTAAAGTCAACATTTGGCTAAAAATATTTTAGCTATTTTATCAATTTTCTTTGATTTTAATATTATTTGCAATTATCAATAATACATCTTTTTTTATTTCATCTGATATATCGTTATTTATGTACAGTTCATCATTTTCTATTTTATATTCTACAACATCACCTGTAATTGGCTTTTCCGTAGTAGATAAGAAGAAATACTTTTTATTTTTGTATGGTATATTATCCATAATTACATACTTTTTCTCATCATAAATAATTTCATCACCTATTAAAAAATCCATTCTATCTAGTCTCCTCTTCTTGCTTGCTAATAACTTTATCTGCAGCGTTTTTTGTTAAACTTTCATATTCTTCCATATCCATTTTTCTTTCTTCTAATCTAGCTTTTGTATCATCCCAAAAGTGTTTAGCAAATTCTGAACTATATCCTGCTTGATATGCTCCATATCCCAGAGCAGATAACGTAGCAATAATTAAAGCTTTTTTAAAACCATTAAATGACTCTTGTTTTTTCTTTGAACGATTCTCTTTTGTATATGTCGCCCTTCTCCAGTCAGATTGATTTTTATTTGTACCTACTGAGGTTATAAAAGGTTTTTCTAATTCTCTAAAATCACTACTGCTCA
The DNA here is from genome assembly GCA_944332465.1 of uncultured Bacilli bacterium. Lineage (GTDB taxonomy): Bacteria > Bacillota_I > Bacilli_A > RF39 > UBA660 > Faecimonas. Next base: position 722 of record CALVJZ010000101.1, read on the forward strand.
TGTCTATTGAATCTAAAAATTTTTCAAAATCTTTATCAAATGATCCTTCATCTAATCCTGTTTTTCTTTCCATTTATATTAACATCCTTTCCAAAGAAAAATAGGAGCATAAAACTCCTATTTCTTTTTAAACATTTGCTTTAGCAATTTTTCTATTTATTTTATCAATTGCCATATTGCATAATTCTCCAAAGATTTTTTCATCTGTAACTTTATCAAAATATCTATCATAAACCTTATATATGAATTCAGTAGTAGAGAAACTATATTTAATATCATTTAAATTATAATTCTTATCTTCCATTTCTGACTTATTAACGATGAAATAATATTTTCTTCCTTTATATTGAAGACAATCAATTATACAAAATTCCTTTCCTTCATATGTAGTTTCAGCAAATCTTTTATCCCCTGAATTTACCATACTTTTTTTGGCTCCTTTCCTAATTATTTTTTATCTTTCGTTTTAAAAATCTGTACTATGAAGAGAAAAGGAAGATTGTTCCTTCACTCTATATAAGCATTATTTTTTCAAATTATCATATAAGCCTTTAAAATATTTATTTTCTTGTAAAAATATTCTTTTAGTAGCTTCTTTTGACAATTCTTTATATAATTGATCATCATCTACTGTTTGATAATACTTATCTTCAACTTCATATATGAAATTAACTTCAACTTCTTTATTACCATAATCTTCAATATTATCTTTTCCTTCTTCATAAATATCTTCCATTATGTAATAATATTTTTTTCCTTTATATTCAAAGAAGTCTATTATAAAATACTCTTTTTCTCCATATTTTATTTTTACAAAATTACTATTTTTAAATTCCATATATCTTTCTCCTTTGTTTATCTATCTTCTCCTTGATCACGATCTTGATCATTATTCTCTTGGTTGTCACGTTCTTGATCATTGTCTCTTTGTTCTTCTTGTCCTCTTGAAGCATTTTCTCTTCTTCTAATATCTTCACCAAAAGCAGCATTTCCCATTGTTGCTCCTAATACTACTGCTGCTGGGATAACTGAAGAATCTATTGCAATATTGAAGTCACCAATATGACTAGCTGATTGAATTGTTCCAGAAACTGTTGGAACTGTAATTGATTGTGCTGCATTTTGTAATAAGTTATTTAAGTTACCTCTTTGAGCTAGTGCTTCTCTAGTTACATCTACCATAGATTGATATGTTGATGAATATTGTGATCCACTATTTATAGCTTGTTGTAATACTCCCATTTGATATTGCATACTACTTACAATTTCTGGTTCAATTGTATTTTGATTAAATTGTAATATAGTATTTATAGCACCTTGGAAGTTACCAGCTTGTGCTAAAGCATCTGCTTGTTGTACTGCTGATAAATATTGAGAATTCATTTGTTCAACCATTTGGTGAACTTGAGCATCTTTTGCAAAATCCCACGCTCCACCAGCTACTTGATTAGCAGATACTGTAAATGAATCATGATATCTAGCTAAAAGTCCTTGTATATTTCCATCTGTAACTGTCTTAAACGCTTCATATGTACCCTGATCTGGAGTAGCAGTTTGACTATATGATTTTATTTGATTTAGTGCATTTTGATAGTCTTGCTCTACTTGTAAATTATTTTGATTTACCTGGTCTAGATGAGTATTATGAGCTGCATGTTCTTGGTCTAATCTAAGTTGTTCAGATGCAATTTTATTATTTTGTATCATTGCATTAGCAAAGTTAACTACTGCAGCAGTTAATGCTACATTTGCCATAATTTGACGAGATCTTGTATCATCTCTATCAGAAGGAATAACAGTTGTTTTTTCACGTTGTGCTTTTCCTCTTGTAATTACTATTGGACCGAAATGTTTAGTTTCAGTATTTTTTTCAAGTGATTGAACCATTTCAAATTCTTGGTCTCTTGCTGTTTGTTCATCTCCTCTTCCTCTAGCTTCTCTAACCATATCATGTCTTTCTGCCATTTCTTCAATTAAATCTCTGTTATCTGGATTTGTTTTTGCAAATAATTTGAAGAAAGGAAATGTTGGTCCATAATTATCTCTATTTCTACTTTTATTAAACATAGCTCTTTCAACAGCTTTATATTGTTCTACTACTTTTCTTTCTGTTAAAGATTCAGCATAAATATCTCTACTAGAATATGCATTTCTTTCTTGTCTCATTGCTTGGTAATTAGCAATCATTCGATCTAATTGTTCTCTTGTAAATACGCCTGCATTAATTAAATCATTTTCCATTCCCTCGATTTCTGCTATTGTTGCCCTATCACAGTATGTCTTATCACTCAATAATAATTTAGCATCTTCTGCATTAAATTGTCTTCCATTTACTTGAACTCTATTTCCAACTGTATTTGCTACTGCTTCTCTAGCCTCTGTCATTCTTTGATCTATTTCTTCTGCTTTTTGTTGATTTACCGCTCTATAGTTATCAGAGAATTCAACTCTATCTCCAGTTTCTTCTCCTAAAACTTCCATAACTGCTTGCATGTATAAATCATTTAATTTATATTGTCTTGATGTACTTTCGTGAACTAATCCATACATATTCTGTCCATTTGGTCCAGGCTCACCGTTTAATAATACATTCCATTCATCTGGATGGTTATCACGTAAGTCTCTTAAATTAGCACACATTTCTTGGAATTGATTTTCTGTTTTTTTATTTCCGATTGCATTAATTGCTTTAGCTCCTAATTTTACTGGAAGCATTACAGCAGCAACAGGTAATCCAAGCCATCCAACACCTCCATCTTTTACAGATGTTGGTCCTAATTTTGCATGAGCTAAGTTTCTAAGTGTAATTGCTCTAGATGTTGCTTGAGGTCCATCATAAGATGTATCAGCTACAATTCTCCAGAATCCTCTAGTTGTCAAATCATGTTTATGTCCATCATCGTCATCATC
>CALVJZ010000102.1 GCA_944332465.1 uncultured Bacilli bacterium
AATTCTTTATAGAAAACATCTAAAATTTCTTTTCCAATTTCATCTACTCTATCATCATCATTACCATATTTAGGGAAGTCCCCTTCAATTTCAAAATCAACTGTGATTCCATCTTCATCACGAATTGGTTTAACTTTAGCATATTTAATAGCTGAAAGTGAATCTACTGCAACAGAAAATCCTGCTACACCATAAGCCATTAAACGATTTACATAAGTATCGTGTAATGCCATTTGACCAGCTTCATAAGCATATTTATCATGCATATAATGGATAATGTTCATAGCATCTGAATAAATTCTCGCAACTTCCTTCATCATTTTGAAATAAGCAGTTTTAACTTTATCATAATCTAATACTTCATCTGTAATTTTTTCAAATCCAGGAATAACTAATTCACGTTTAACTTCATCAACTCCACCATTAAGAGCATAAAGTAATGTCTTAGCTAAATTACAACGAGCTCCAAAGAATTGCATATCTTTACCAACACGCATTGCAGAAACACAACAAGCAATAGCATAATCATCACCCATACTTGGTCTCATAACATCATCATTTTCATATTGAATTGAATCAGTTGCAATACTAACTTTAGCACAATATTTCTTCCAAGCTTCAGGTAAATTCTGTGCCCATAAAATTGTCATATTTGGTTCAGGAGCACTTTCTAGATTCTCAAGAGTATGTACAATACGGAAAGAAGTTTTATTAACCATAGATTTTCCTTCTGTAGTAATACCACCTAAAGAACATGTTACCCAAGTTGGATCTCCTGAGAATAATTCATCATACTCTGGTGTTCTTAAATGTCTAGCAGCTCTTAATTTAATAACGAATTGATCAATAATTTCTTGAGCTTCTTCTTCTGTTAAAGTACCATTTTTTAAATCTCTTTCAAAATAAATATCGAAAAATGCATCTACTCTACCTAAAGACATAGCAGCACCATTATCTTCCTTAATAGCAGCTAAATAACCAAAGTAAGTCCATTGAACAGCTTCTTTAGCATTTTTAGCAGGTAAAGAAATATCAAAACCGTAACTTTTAGCCATATCTTTTATTTCTTTTAATGCTTTATATTGCATAGAAATATCTTCACGTAAACGGATTGTTTCATCATCCATAACACTTATCTTCATATTATCAAAATCATTTTTCTTTTGTGCCATTAGATAATCAATACCATATAAAGCAATTCTACGATAATCACCAATAATTCTACCACGTCCATAAGCATCTGGTAATCCAGTTAATAACTTATTATGACGAGCTTTTCTAATTTCTGTAGTATAAGCATCAAAAACACCATCATTATGTGTCTTTACTAAATTTGTTTCTTTAATAAATTTTTCAAGTTCAGGGTTCATCTTATAACCATATGCTTCTAGTTCTTGATAAACCATCTTTATTCCACCTTTAGGAACAATACTTCTCTTTCCTAATTTATCAGTTTGAAGCCCCACGATAACATCATCATCTTCACAAATATATCCTGGAGCGAAAGCATTAATTCCAGCTGGGTGATCAACATCAATATCAATTACGTGTTTTTTTACTTCTTCCAAACACATATCTTCATAAACTTTTAAAACTCTTTTAGTTTTTTCGGTAGGTCCACTTAAAAATGATTCATCACCATCATAAGCAGTATAATTTTGTTTAATGAAATCACTTACATTAATTTCATTACACCAATTACCTTCCTTAAAACCTTCCCATTGTTCTTGTTTCATCAATAATCACCTTCCCATACGTATTATACCATATCACACATATTTACCCAAGAAAAAACCCCCATTTTTTACAAATTTTACAGCTAGACTTTAAACCCTATTTATGGTATAATCTACCTACGGGGCTGACCAGGTTTCGACGGGAATAATAGAGCATAGATGGCAAGTCGATTGACCACGTTATGGTCACAAAAAAATAAACGCAAACAAAGTTAAAAATGCTGTTGCTAACATGTTTGGTGGACGCCAAGCTGTAGCATTTGCCTAATAATATAAAGGCCAGTGCCTCTTTTATTTCTCACCTAGGAAATAATTGTAGGTTCATTTTATAGGTTATAGCTATTTCTCTTCCCAAGAAATAGAAAGAACTAAAGGGATAGTATATTATCTTGGTCGTTAACTACTTGGATAATATATGACAACAATTAGTTAACTAAACTTGTAGAAGTTTATGTAGCTTTATTTTCGGACAGGAGTTCGATTCTCCTCAGCTCCACCAATTAAAAATAACGTTCAAATATGAACTTAAAATAAAAAAGGCAATCATCTCGATTGTCTTTTTAAATTATTAATCTTAGTGAATTGTAGCTCCCCACTCAACAACAGAAAACCCACTACGTTCCTGCTTAATAAGTTTTTGTTCTTTTACTTTTATTTTCTTATCTAAAGGTTTAAAGTCAACAAGTACTCTAATAACAGAATCTGGTTGTTCACTAAAATATAATGGCATATAATTATTAATCTCTTCACTTGTTCTAAAATAAATATAATTATAAGGGTTGTTTTCTAAACGATTAATCCAATATACAACAAATTCATTAATTTCATAATCATTTAAACCTAAATATGCTAATTTTTCTTCTAAAAATGAAATAGTGTCTTCTCCTTTAACAACAAATCCCTCATTCATATCTAATTTAGTTGAATCTTTTGCTTCCCAATATAATCCATAATAATTTCTCTTTGTATTATAATCATAAATAGTTGAATCTTTAGATACATGTATATTCCAAGAATTTTGATATTTAGGGTAAGTACTAGTTAACAAATCATCATTTCCTAACTTAATTTTTAAATCCATATCATGTTCAGGATAAATATAAATCATTGGTTTATATACCATTCCTTCACAACCATCTTCTTGTTCTACATAACGATAATATACTTTTACATTATCATAACTACTTCTAGGTACAGAAAATGAATCATCATAATCCATACTAGCACATCCTCCACAATGACTTTCTAAATCATAATAAATATTTAATGTCTTACCAACAACTTTATATTCAGTATCCACAACACTTTCACTGCAACCACCTAAGCTATAACTAACAACAACCTTATTATCATAAGTCTTATAAGAACAATTTTCAAAAGTAGAATAACCAATCTTTCCTCCCGAATTAAAAAAAGATAATAATATTCCCAACCCAAGTAAAAAAAATCCAAAATAAAGTAATTTCTTCATATAACAATACTCCCTACTATAATAAAATTGTAATTATCAAATATAGTTTTGTCAAACAAAAAAAAGAAATGAATTTCTTTTTTAAGAGTAGTTTTTAATATTACGTAATGCTTCACGCTTCATATCTCGTTCTTTAATAGATTCTCTTTTATCATAATCTTTTTTACCACGACAAATTCCTAAAGCAACTTTTAAAATATTATTTTTAAAATATAATTTTAGTGGTATTAAGGTTAAACCTTTTAAATTAACTGCTTCTTCTACCTTTTTTATTTCTTTTTTATGTAAAAGTAATTTTCTATTTCTTGTTTCTTCATGATTAAAAATATTTCCTTCTTTATATGGTGAAACAAACATATTTAAAAGAAAAACTTCATGATTACGTATTAT
>CALVJZ010000103.1 GCA_944332465.1 uncultured Bacilli bacterium
TTTTCAGCTTCTAAGTTACTAACTTTTTTAGAAAATAAATCACCTAAAAATGAACTCATTGGTATTGCACCTAAAAACTCATCTTCAAAAAAATCATCAGTTGACTCATCGGATAATCCCAACTTTCTCATAAAACAATCTGTATCAAAGCCATAAGAATATGTTGTTTGAATATTACCACCAGTACGTAGCAAACTAGATAACTCAAACTTAATAAAACTATCAACTTTATCAGGAGAATTAAGCCCTCTCATACTAGAATAATACTCTAAAATATTATCTAGTAATATTAAATCATAACTACCACTAAATTTACTTGGTACTTCTTCTAAAGAATAAGGATAAATTGATATAATCTCAGGATTACTTCTTAAAATATTTTGCAACTTATAATATTCTTCTTCACTATAAAAAGAAGCAACACTTTGTAAATAAGGTAAAGTAAAATTATGATTATATCTAACTAGTCTACTATCTAAAATATCTTCATTAGAAAACTTTTTATAAATAGGTCCTAATACACTTTTAACAAAATCAGGTAAATACTCTTCTAACTTTAAATAAACATCTCCTGCTAATAAGTCTTTATCATCAATTTCCTCTTCTTCATCTATCTTAGAACTAAAATATAAAACAAAATCTTCATAAGGTAAAATCGTAATAGCTGTCTTCATAAATAAAAAATAAACCAGTTGCAATTGATTAATATCAAATAAATCAACATGCTTTGCACCCCGTAATAAAGCTTCAAAAGCATGTGCTCCCGTTCCACAAACTGATAAAACATCACGATATCCCTCATATAAATCTAATGTGTTTTTAACATGAGATGTTGTTGCAATATAAATAGGACTACATAAAGAAAAACCCTCTTTTGTAAAAGGAATAGCATCTTCACTAGCTAATTTCATTGCTTCTTTACTAAGATTCATAAAATCACTCCAAACAAGAACTATTTTACAAAAAAGAAATAAACAAGTCAAAAAGAATTAAAAAACTAAGATAATTATCTCAGTTTCTTACTAATATTATTTTATTATGTTACTTAATTTTCTTTCTTTTATGATAATCCCTATCCATAGAAGTATACCTATTATAGAAATAACACTAGCAATATCTTTCCAAGGGGATTCATAAACTATTTCTATTTTGTGTTTTCCTTTTGAAATTTTAAAAGTCATTCCATTTTGCATACTTTCTTGATACTTAATTTCTTTACCATCAACAATTATAGTAAATCCCTTATCATAAGGAATTGCAACTTCTACTTTACTTTCTGCCTCTGTATTAATAGTACCCACTATCTTATCCCCTTTAGTTTCTTTTTTATCAATTTTTATTGGTATTATTTCTTTTTTTCTATCAAGTAATAATTTTTTTGGAATTGCATATACTTCAATATTTCCTAATTTGTAATATGCTTCAGAAAAAGTAATATCCAACTGTTTTGGTGATATTAATACATAGTGAAATACATAATTTTTATTATGATACTTCCAATTACTACATGTTAATTTATTAATAACATGATTAATACTTATTATTTGATCTCTTTTTTCATGATGACATCTTCTATTAAACTTATTTTTAAACGTAACAAATAATATTTTATCGTCTAAGTTTTCATTAGGCACTACCGTCATCTTAGCATTCTTTCCTGCTCTTATTTTTATTACTCCATTTGATTCTTTAGTAATTTCTAGATCCTTTGTATTTTTAATTTCTAAATCAACTTTTTCTAAAACATTTTCTTTGGATATATCTTTAGTATATTCTGCTATTACATTCTCTGGATATTGTAGTTTTTGTACTTCTTTTTCTGTTAAATTATTTTTACTTGCATAAATAACTGGTAAAGCAAATTCATTTTCATATAAATATAGTTTTCCTTTTTTATCTATTAACTCATAGCCCCCATTTAATTTATAAGTACTAACAATATACTTTTCTCCCATCATTGCTTCAGCAATAGGATTTCCTGCCAGTGATAACATCATATTATTACGATAAATCTGATTACTCTTTTGCTCTTGTTGTATCCAGGTTTGAAACTCTCTATTTTGAGTAGATGCATAAACAGATGATTTATATTCATTCATTGTAAAAACTTTGTTTAATGAAGAAGGTAAATAAGTTTCATTTTCTATACGATAAAAATCATTATCTTTTGTTGCTATATTATTTATTAGACTTTGATAATCTTTATCAAAACTACTTTTTACCGTTTCTTTTGATATTAAAATATCATTAAAATTAGCTCCAATAGTAATTAAACATGCAGATAAGATCAAATAGTATCTTACCTTTTTATGATTTTTTAATAACGTTTCCATACTTATTGCGATTAAAAGTAAAGCTAGAGGTAAAAAAGGAATTAAAGATTTAGAGTTTACATATAAAGTTCCATTCAAAATATAATTAAACATCGGAAATAAAAAAATTATAATTAATGATAAAGCTAGTATTCTTGTTTCTTTTTTTATATTATTATCAATGATTAAAATACATATTAAAATAAATTCAAATAATGTTAAACCTGGTCCATAAGCATTAAACAAAAATTTAAAGTTAGGAATCAACAACAACCACATTTCTACTGTTTTAACCGTCTCTCCTCTACCAGATAGCAAAGCATAAGCTGTTGGTAACAAAATGATAGCACTTATTAAAATTGATATTATAAATGGAACAGCAAACTTTATTAAAAATTTTATTATTCCTTTTTTATTTTCTTTTAGATAACTATAAATTCCATAAATAATTAATACAACAATGCCTGCGACACTATAATAAAAACTTGTAAAAATCATTAATGTAGTACATGTTATTAGTAATCCAGCTTTTTTCTTTTTTATAAAATTATCTACTCCAAATAATCCACCAATTAAAAATGGAAAATAATTAATAAACATAATATGTCGTTTTGCATGATAAATAACTGGTGTTGCAAATAAGAAAAGAAGAGATACAATAACACAAGTACTATTTTTAAAATTATGAGATTTTAAAAATTTATAAAATAAAAATGTAGATGATACAACAATAACAAAACTTACTCCTATTAAATAATAAATCATAGGTATCCCAGGTAATAAATAAGAAATTAAAATAAATGGATTTAACAAACCATAATAAGAAAAGTTATAGATATTTTGTCCTCCACCAATATTCAAGGCAAAATCTGGCAATAAATCTTTCGTCTCATAAAATAGATTTCTAAAATATTCTGGAAATATGTAGTGCTGCATTTCAAAATCAATTTTTGATGCAAAAAGAAATTTTCCATGTGTTAAAATTAATGCAATGATAATATAAATTGCACTATATAATAAAATCATTAATAAGTCGTTTTTATACTTCTGTAATTTCTTCATATTCATACTACTTTCTTTATATTTTTTATATTGAATTTTCATAAAAAAATAGAAAACACAATTTCAAATCCGATATTAGTATATCCCTTTTTCTAATCTCTATCTACCTAATTTGAGTTGATTTTTGTCAAGTTACAGTTGCACTACT
>CALVJZ010000104.1 GCA_944332465.1 uncultured Bacilli bacterium
GGTCTTTGTTGATATTCTTCCATTTTAACATTACCTTGACTAGAAATTAACATCGTATGATTATAATCTTTATATACTTTATAGCTTACTAAATTATTACTAACACTACTTGTCGTATAAATAACCTTTTCAGTTAAAGTAATACCATCATCACTTCTTTCTGCACTAGATAATGCATATAGGGCAACTGGTACCACTCCTCCCTTATTTACTGTTTCATTTGTTATTGTTGTCTCATACTGATTAGTACTAACATTAAACGCTAAATTTAAATGATTTCCTTCTTCTAAAGGATAAACTAAATTAATAGGTAAATTACCTTGTTTTACATATTTAACTTTAGGTCCAAAGAAACTCTTCATAAAATTATCAATTGTCTCATCTTCAATAGCATACTTTGTAACTGTACTACCTTCTAGAGCATCTATTTCATCTATATCATGATCTGTCAAATTATAAAGCGCAAAATAAAATTTTTCATAATTACTAAAGTCTTTTAAAGTAACATTTTGTTCTTTTAAAAACTTATTCAAACTACCATTAGTTCTTCCATATTTAACTCTATCATATAACTCTTCAACAACAGGATCATCTATACTTAATGTCGTAGATACAGCAGAATCATGCTGTACAGGTTCTGGACTCTTAAAAAATAAACTACTTATAAAATAAACTACTAAACCAATTATAATAGCCCCTACGACTACAATAATGATTTTTTTTGCTTTACTAAAATCTTTTTTATCATTGTTTTCACTAGGTGGACCAGGAGGTGCATAATTTTCTCCATCTACCACATAATTATCATCATCAGGTACATACATAAGACTCAACTCCTCTATAATAATTATACAAAAAAATAATTAAAAAAAAAGTAGTTTTCTAAGAAACTACTAAATTTACTGTAAATTACGATATTTTTTTATAATCCATTCACTAACTTTAATACCATCCATTGCAGAAGTTGTAATACCTCCAGAGTAACCACTTCCTTCACCACATGGATAAATTCCTAAAATATTTGCTTCACCCAAGTCATTACGCAATATTCTAACTGGAGATGAAGTTCTACTTTCAATTGCCGCTAAAAGGGCATCATCTCTATCAAATCCTTTTATTTTCTTACCAAAATTAGGCATTGCCTCTTTAATAGCATCTTTTATATAACTTGGTAAAATTTCATTCAAGTCAGAAAACTCATAACTTCCTTTCATCGCAGGTAATACTTCACCAAAGGAAGTAGAAAAAATACCATCACGAAAATCACCATATAATTGAACTGGTATTTTACCATTACCTAAGAGATAAGCTTTTTCTTCTAATTTTTCTTGAAACTTAACTCCATCTAAAACACCAGAACCATAATCTTTACTATTAACTGTAACAACAATTGCACTATTCGCATTTTCGCCACCACGATCATGATAACTCATACCATTAATTGCTAATCTTCCCTCTTCACTAGAACTATTAACTACATAACCACCTGGACACATACAAAAAGAATAAACTCCTCGTCCACTTTTAGTTGTATAAGTTAATTTATAATCCGCAACAGGTAATCTTTTATCTAGTGTTTTATATTGACTCATCTGAATCATACTTTGTGGATGTTCAATTCTAACTCCTACCGCAAAAGGTTTAGAAACCATTTCTACCCCTCTTTTATATAACATGGAAAATGTATCTCTAGCACTATGACCAATAGCTAAAACTAAAATAGAGCAAGCTACTTCTTCTTTACCATTTATAATAATATTAGAAATTTTTCCCTCTTTCACAACAATATCCGTTACACAACTAGAATATCTAAATTCTCCCCCTAAACGAATAATTTCTTCTCTAATATTTTTAACAATATTACAAAGTAAATCTGTTCCTAGGTGTGGCTTCTGTAAATACAAAATTTCTTCTGGAGCACCATTTTTAACAAAAATATCAAATACTCTCTTTCCTCTAAACTCTTTATCTTTTACCATTGTATTTAACTTACCATCAGAAAAAGTTCCAGCTCCACCTTCTCCAAACTGTACATTAGACTCCTTATTTAAAATGCCCTTTTCCCAAAAATAATTAACTGTCTCTACTCTATCTTCAACCTTTTCCCCACGCTCTAAAACAATAGGTTGATACCCTGCTTCTGCTAATTGATAAGCACAAAATAAACCAGCCGGCCCAGAGCCAACAATAATAGGTCTATTTACTAATTTTTCAGTACCAGAACTAGGTAAAAGATAAGATTTAGAATCAGCTAAAAATATATCATTACTTTTATTTTTTCTTAATACTTTATCTTCATCTTCTATATCACAATCCACTTCATAAACATAATGAATATAATCTTTACGTCTTGCATCTAAACTTTTTTTAATAATATTAAAACTTTTTATTTTATTACTCGAAATACCTAGTTTTAAAGAAATCTTTTTTACCAATTTATCTTCTTCATCTATTCCAACTTTTACTTGCCTTACTCGTATCATTTACGAACCTCTTTTCCCACAATTATTCCAGACATAAAACTAAAACCTAAATTATAGCCTCCACAATCACCATCTACATCTAAAACTTCACCAGTAAAAAATAAATCTTCTACTTTTAATGACTCTAAAGAACTACTTACTTCATCTAGAGAAACTCCTCCTTGACAAACCTGTGCTGTTGTAAAATCCAATGTTCCTATTACCTTAACTTTAAAAGAAACTAAATGAGATATTAATTTATCTTTTTCATAGGCTTTCAAACTATTCCATTTCCTATTTATATCAAAAGACAATACCTTTCCAATAACAGAAATTAATTTATAAGATAACATCCCTTCTAAAAACTCTAAAATAGAAACATCACCTAATAGTTTTTCTCTCTCTTCAAAAAAACTATTAATATCTTTATTTTCTAAGAATGGTAAAAAATTAATTAAAAGTTCTATATTACCAGTACTACGTGCAACATCTCTACTTAAATTAAATATACAAATACCACTAACACCATAATCTGTAAGTTGTAATTGTCCTACTTCCTTTTTTCTAAAAACTCCATCTTCATATAATGAAATAGTACTATCTACTCTAATACCAGACCACTCTTTTAAAAATTTACCCTTTGTCTTAACTTGTACTAAAGATGGATAAACCGGAATAATTGTATGACCAAACTTTTCAGCAAACTTATATCCATCACCACTAGAACCAGTCTTAGGATAAGCTTTAGAACCAGTCGCCACAACTATCTTATCGAAATACTCCATTCCTTCTTTTGT
>CALVJZ010000105.1 GCA_944332465.1 uncultured Bacilli bacterium
GTCATTTCCTGAGAGTTTTGCGATAAGTTCGATACTTTTATCATCTATTTCTATTTCTTTTAAATCTGGGTGCTTTATAGCCTTTTTAAGACCTTCTATTATTTCTTCTGTAGTTAATTCGTGTAATTCAAATAATTGACAACGACTTCTAATAGCAGGATTTATAGCATGATAAGGATTTGATGTTGTCATACCAATTAAAGTAATAAGACCACTTTCTAGTTGAGGTAGTAAGATATCTTGTTTATCTTTATTTAATCTATGTATTTCATCCATTATAAGGATAATACCACCATACATTTTTGCTTCTTCGATAACAATATCAATATCTTTTTTAGTATTTATAGTAGCATTTAAAAATCTTGATCTTTCTCCTAAATCATTTACAATAGCATTAGCAATTGATGTTTTCCCAATACCTGGTTTACCATATAGTATCATAGAAAATAATTTTTTATTTTTAACTAAGTTAGATAGTATTTTTCCTTCACCAAGTAAATGTTTTTGCCCAATAACTTCTGATAGAGTAGTAGGAGCTAGTTTTAATGCAAGGGGTTTGTTCATAATATCACCATTTATATTTTATCATATTTTTGTACTTTTTACTTTTTGAAATTGTCTGTAAAAAGCTTCTTTGTCTGCATCTTCTCTAGTAATGGTTTCTACTAGTTCATCAAAATAGTCATCTCTTGCTTCTGTTGTTTCTAAATCAGTTTGATTTAGTCCAGAACAATCTACTTCGTGTAATGCTTTACGTATTTTGCGATTTAGTCGATAACCATTAAAGTTTCCACTAGCAATAGCTTCTATTAGTTTTAAAGTAAAGTTTATGTTGTTTTGAATTGTTTTGGCATTTAGGGTTCCATTAGGATAACGAAATTCTAATAACTGAGGTCCCCTAAATAGTCCTTTTTTAACTCTTATAGCATCCATTGAAGTATAAATTAGAGGAATCCTTTGTTTTGAGTCGGGTAAAGATTCGATATAACTTCTTTCTTCTGTAAATACTCTAGGTCTTATAAGAGAGGCATATTCATCCATAAGAGCTCTTCTTTCATATTTTTCTCCCATATAAAAGTAATGTAGTTCTGGTTCATAGACGGCAACTACTTGAGAGAGAGTTCTTAAGAGTTCATTTGGATTATCTAAAGAGCTTATATTTACGGTTACATGACTGGAACAATAGGTATTTGTTTTGGCTTTTAAACTTTTTAAGAATTCACATATTTTTCTTATTTCACGCCAATCACTTGGAGTATCTTTTAATATTCTGCTTGATAATTCACCACCTACTAAACGTTTTATACCAGGTTGTCCGAAAATTTCTTCAGTTACGGTTGTATCTTCGTCTAAATACCATATGTTAAATGGTAGAGGTCTATTATAGTGTTTATAGATATACTTAATGGGTAGACCCTTTGTTTCACCTTCTTTTTTAACTTTTGCTAATCTTACATCTGAAAATTCTAGTTCAACTCCAAATCTTTCATTTTTATCTACACCAATTGTATCTCTATACTCCATATTTCTACCTTCTTTCTTAAGGGGTCTTAATTATACCTTATTTTTTAAGTTTTTGCAATTGTAAAGTTGTAAACTTGCCTTAATTATTCTATACTAATAGTAGGTGGTACTATGAAATTAGAAGATGCTTTTCTTGATTTTATTCAATATTGTCTTTTTGAAAAAGGTCTTACTGATCAGACAATTAGTTCTTATAAAAATGATTTAAATATATATATTTTGTTTTTAAAAGATTGTGGAGTTAGTAATGTTTCAGAGATTAAAAGTGATATGATAAAGGAATTTTTAAAAAGTAGGAGTAATGAAAGTAGTGGAACGATTGCTCATAATTTAACGGTTATTAAAAATTTTCATAAATATTTAGTAAAAGAAAATATTGTAAAAGAGGATGCGTCTTTATTTATTTCAAGACCTAAATTAAAAAAGAGTATTCCTAGAGCTTTAAGCGTTGAAGAAGTGGATTTACTTTTACAGATTCCTTTAGTTACGCCATTTGACTATCGTAATAAAGCTATGTTAGAATTGATGTATGGTTCTGGACTTAGAGTGAGTGAATTAGTAAGTCTTAATTTAAATCAAATTGATTTAGAAAATGGGATGATTAGAATTTTAGGTAAAGGTAGAAAAGAAAGAGATATTCCTATTGGTGAGTATGGAATTTATTATTTAAAACTTTATCTAGAACATCGTCAAGCTTTAGTTAAATATACTAATGTTGATGCTTTATTTTTAAATAATCATGGAAAGCAAATTACAAGACAAGGGTTTTTTAAGATTTTGAAGCAATTATTAGTTTCAAAAGGCTTGAATCCTGATGTTTCTCCTCATACTTTGCGGCATAGTTTCGCAACACATTTATTAAGTAGAGGAGCAGATCTTAGAAGTATTCAAGAGATGTTAGGTCATGCGGATATTTCTACTACAAAGATTTATACGCAAGTTAGTTTAGAAAAAGTAGAAGAAGATTATAAAAAATATCATCCTAGGGAACATAAAGGAGATTGGAAAGAATGAAATTTAAACGTATATTTTTAATGGTTTTAGATTCTCTTGGAGTAGGGGAAGCAGGAGATGCTTTAAAGTATGGTGATAGTGGTGCCAATACTTTAGGACATATTAGAGATAATTATGATTTATTTATTCCTAATTTAAAGAAAATTGGTTTTTTAGATACAATTAATATGAATGATAATCCTGATGTTGATGCTTATTATACGATTGCAAAACCTAATAATGCTGGTAAAGATAGTTTAAATGGTCATTATGAGATGATGGGAATTAGTAATGATATTCCTTTTAAAACATTTAATCAAGGTTTTACTTTTGATATTTTAAATGGTATTGAACAAGTTACAGGACGTAGAGTTATTGGTAATAAGTGTTGCCATGATGATAGTATTATTCAAGAACTTGGTGAAAGACAACAAAATTATGGAGCTTTAATAATTTATACTTCAGCAGATTCAGATTTACAAGTTGCGGCACATGAAGAGTGTATTCCTGTTTCTACATTATATGAGTATTGTGAACGAATTAGAGCTCTTACTTTAAGAGACGAATGGAGAGTTGGAAGAGTTATCGCAAGACCTTTTACGGGTACTCCAGGTCATTATAAGTTTATTAATAGTGGAAGAAAAGATTATTCTGTTAAACCTCCTAAGAAGTCTGTGTTAGATAGTTTGGTTGAAGCTAA
>CALVJZ010000106.1 GCA_944332465.1 uncultured Bacilli bacterium
ATAATAGCTGCGGTAATACCAGTGGCAGTTAAATCAAACATTCCCATTAATATGCCTAAAATACCATATTCATTTGCTTTAGCTAGTGCTCCATGAATTAGAGAGTGTCCAAAACTTGTGATTGGTAATAGTGCTCCACCTCCTACTACTTTTATAATTTTGTCATATAAACTAAAAGTATCTAGAAAGGCTCCTAATATAACAAAACTACTAGTAATATGTCCAGGTGTTAGTTTGGTATTATCAAGTATAATTTGAGCTATCATACAGATTAGTCCACAAAATAAAAATGAATTTATTAATAACATTAAACTACCTCCAAACTAATTGCATTGGCAATAGAATAAATATTTTCTTTTTGATAAATCATAGTTGGAGAAAATAAAGCTCCTGTTGCGACAATTAAAACTTTTTTTAAATTTTTCTTTTTCATTTCATGATAAATATAACCAAAACTAACTAAGGCACTACATACTGGTCCACTGCCTCCTGCTAAACATTCTTTTTGCTTTTCTAAATCATATAACATTACACCACAATCGTTATAGTTTTTAGATAAATCTAGATTATATTCTTTTAACATATACTCTTTTACTATTTCTTTACCATATTTACCTAAATCTCCTGTTACAATTAAATCATAATAGTCTGGACTTCTATTTAAATCTTTTAGATGTCTTTTTATAGTGTCTATGGCAGCTGGTGCCATAACTTGTCCCATATTATTAGAATCATTTTGTCCTAAATCTATTATTTGTCCTATAGTAGATGATTCTACTTTTATATCAGTTTGTTCATTAGTTAAAAGTATAGAGGCACTACCTGTTGCGGTAAAGGTAGCAGTATCAGGTTTAGGTGCACCATACTCTGTTGGATTTCTAAATTGTTTTTCAGCAGCAGTATTATGAGATGATGTGGTAGCAATAGCATTTCTTACTTTTTTAGAATCAATCAGGACGCTTCCTAATATCATCGCTTCTACTATAGTAGAACATGCTCCATATAAGCCAAGAAAACATTTTGATGAATTTATTGCTCCATAAGTAGTAGCAGTTATTTGATTTAAGAGATCCCCACCTAAAATAATATCTATTTCTTTTCTATTTAGTCCAGTCTTTTTACGTAGTAAGCTTAGACTTTCTTTTACCATTTTTATTTCCGCTTTTTCAAATGATTTTTCATTGTAGTATAAGTCTTTTAGTGTTTTATCATAATATTTTTTTAAGGGTCCTTGTTTTTCATATGGTCCTGCTACTGTTGCGGTATCCTGGACATAAACATTGTTATAAGTAAAAGTCATATAACACCTCCTAGGAGATAACGAATCATGGCAAATAACCAAGCAGAAATAATACCATATAAAATTACAGAACCAGCTAATTTAAAAATATTAGCACCAATTCCATAGATTGGTCCTTCATTCTTATAATCGAGTGCTGCACTAGTCATAGAGTGGGCAAATCCTGTAATTGGTATTAAAAGACCACATTTTAACTTTGTTACTAATTTATCAAAAAATCCTAAGGCAGTACTAAGAGAAGCAACAAAGATAATAATAACAATCATAATTGTTCCGGAGGTACTTCTTGAAAGATGAAAATTTAAACATAATAGTTCTATGATTCCTTCACCAAGTAATCCTATAAATCCACCTGATATGAATGCGATTAGAGCATTTTTTAGTTTTGGAATTTTTGCTTTATGATGGGATGATACCTTTTCATATTTTTCTTTTGTCATATTATCACCATTTATAGTATTAGCAATTATTTTTATTTCATACAAAAACAAGTCTTAATTAATAGACCTGTTTATAATGTTGTTTTTAGTTTTTGTAATATTTTAGATTCTTTTCTTGATACTTGAACTTGTGATATTCCTAAAGTTTCGCTTGTTTCTTGTTGTGTTAATCCAGTATAATATCTGGCGATTATAAGTTGTTGTTCCTGTTCAGGAAGCATAGAAATCGCTTGTTTTAAGTCTAGAATATCGCCCATCATATTTTCTTCTTCTTTGCCCAAACAGTTGTAAAGAGGATTTTCTCCATCAAACGTATAATCAAGACTTTCCACTTGTGTAGTGGCAAGAAGCGCTTCTTCAATTCTTTCTTCTGGAACATCAAGAAAAATAGCAAGTTCTTCCGTTGTGGGTTCTCTTCTTAGTCTCTGAGCCATTACTTCTTTAGCATTTGTTAAACTATTTTTAAGTCTGAGGAGATCTCTACTAACTTTTAAGGGATTGGTATTAGAAATGTAAGTCGATATTTCTCCTAAGATATAGTAATAAGCATAAGTTGAAAATTTAGTAGAAGAATTACTATCATAATTTTTTTGAGCATTTAATAATCCTAGTATTGCGACTTGATAGAGGTCATCTTGATCAAAATTTTTATATTTACTAATCATCTTACGTATTAAATCATCATATTCTAAGATATCTTCCATAGTCCTCCTTATATTTTTATATAATTAAAAACCTCATATTCTTCTTTTATATAAAATAAATTACTTTTTCTTTTACCTATTTTTGCTTCTAGTTTTTTAGAAATTCCACAAAAAGCAACACTACCACATCGAAGGAATATTTCAGTTAATTTGTTTTCTATACTTTCTATTAACTCAAACTCTACCTTTTCAACTTCTTTTAAATTAAAAACATAAGCTAGTATTCCTTGTTTATATAATAGATAATTAATTTCTTCTGAGACTTTATAAAAGTTGTTTTTAGTTAAATCACCTTCCAATCTTATAAACATAATACCTTTATTTACTTGCGATGTAATATCTAGCATTTATTCACCTCTAGTAACACTATAAAGTAGAGTTAATTTTTTTTCTACTCATTCGACAATATATAGCAAAACTTTCGCTCGACAATTTTTAACAAAAAAATAAAGCATTTTACATACTTTATTTTTTTATTATATTTTTTAGCTACTACTATTCTTTTCTATATATTTCTTCTTTTAGTTTCTCAATTACTTCTTTTTTTAAGCCTGTATACTTAACTATTGTATCAGTATCTAATTCATCTTTTAACATATTTTGAGCATCTTCTAGTTTTCCCTGTTCTATTCCCTGTTCTATTCCCTGTTCTATTCCTTGTTTTAAACCCTTTTCCAACCCTTCTTTTAATCCTCTTTCTGTCATCTCTTTTCGAATTGAATTCTCTATTTTTCTATTGTCTTCTTCTGCACTCAT
>CALVJZ010000107.1 GCA_944332465.1 uncultured Bacilli bacterium
TAGTAAATGTTTTAGTGTTTCAATAATTCGTATGTCTTCTATTTCTTTATAGATATATTCATAGTTTTTATCTTCTAGTGATTCTTTAGTAATTGTTACTAAGACGTTATAGTTAGTTCTTAATATTTCTATTATTTCACGATCTGTTTCATCATTTACAATTACTTCTTTAAAATTATGTTTAGCAATTTCTTTTATTACTTTATCTTTTTCACCTTCTACTAACATAGCATATATTTCACCAGTTGAGATATCAGCAAAACTTATACCAAAACAATAGTCAAAGCTATATATGTTAGCAATATAGTTATTACTTTTAGAATCAATATTTTCATCGATTCTTGTTCCTTTAGTAACAACTTGAATAACATCACGTTTTACCATACCTTTAGTTAGTTTAGGGTCTTCTAGTTGTTCACAAATAGCGACTTTATAACCTTTATCAATTAAAGTATCAACATATGAAGCGTAGGCATGATGTGGGACTCCACACATGGGTACACGTTCTTCTAGACCTGCTTGTTTTCCAGTTAATGTTAGTTCTAGGACACGTGAGGCGATAACAGCGTCATCAAAAAACATTTCATAGAAATCTCCAAGGCGAAAAAAGATAATACAGTCTTCGTATTTATCTTTTATCTCCATATATTGTTGCATCATTGGACTTAATTTATTTCTATCTACTTCACTACGTTTCATTTCTTGTCACCACTAGACCTATTATAGCAAAAAAACTTATTCTTTCCTAGTAAAAACAATGATTTATGTACGTAAAATTGTCAGATTATACAAGTTTGGTTTTTCTTTAGTAAATATTGATTTTAGGATGTTTATTTTTCTGTTTTTAGGATAGTAAGTATCTATCTCTTTAACTTCACTTATATCATTAAAAGATATAGCGATTTTTTCTATTGGCATAAATATATTTGCTTTATTTATAAAGATATTAGTAGTTAGATTCATAAGAAGATTATATGAATTTGTTTCTTTATTTAGTTTGATAGGGATTATTTCTTTAGGAATAATATTGTTTTTATATTTTATATATAAATATATAGTTTTGGTTAAAAGTCCTTGTTCTTTTAATTTTAGTATATTAAAGTCTAATAGTTTTTTTAATTCTTCTGTTACAACTTGTTTGTTTTTTAGTGGTGATAGAGTTAATGATGAGACGATTCGTTTAGGTTGTTTTCTTTCTTTTAACTCTTTTATGGTGGTATTTTCTAAACCTAGAGAATGATTTATTAAGTATTCAGCGTTTAATCCAAATATATTGTATAGTTTTTGATAGTTAGCATTTCTTATATCTTCCATGGTATAAATATTAAGTGTTTTTAATTTTAAGGTCATTGAATCACTTATTTGCCAAAACTTTGATAATGGTTTTATTTTAGAACATATTGATAAATATTCTTTTTCATCTAAATATGCAATTTTTAATTTTTTGTCTTGAGCAATTATATTACAAGCAGTTTTTGCTAAAAAGAGATTAGTACCTAGACCGATAAGACAAGTTATTTTTAGTTTTTTAAATTTATTTAATAGGCTTTGTGCTTGTTGATATGGAGTTTTTTTATATAGTTCTTCATAGTTTGTGATATCAATAAAATACTCATTATTACTATATTTAAAGACATCTTCATAAAAGTATATATCTGTAATAATATCTTCTTTCTTTTTGGTTTCTTTTCCTTCTGTAAAATTAATGACTAAATATTTCTTTTTCATATTTTTTCCTCCCTTTCTTATCTAAAATTAGTATAGTACAATTGTTCGTGTAAAACAATCGAACAAGAAGAAAAAATCGAAAAAAATTTCGATAAATAAAAAAATAAGGATGAAGTCCTTATTTTATAATATTTTTAAAGCTGTCAATTAAGTTGTCAACATATGCACAACTTAAAAAGCATACTACAGATGATGTTTCGTCTTTCAATTTATCAATAGTGTCTAAACTTATCATATCACCATTTTTTAGGTTATCGACAATTATATGAGATGTTATTCCGGGATAGTCTTCTTGACGTTCTCTATTACAATCTATTTCGGTTAAATAAGTTTTGTCTGCTAGACTGAATGCATCAATAAATTCATCTTTAAAGTCTTTTGTTCTAGAATATGTATTTGGTTTAAAAACAACTACTAGTCTTTTATTTGGATATTTTTGTTTTACAGCTTCTAGTGTTGCTTTTATTTCAGTTGGATGATGAGCATAGTCGTCAATAATGATACAATCATTTACTTTTTCTTCAGCAAAACGACGTTTAGCATTATGAAATGTTTCTAATAAGTTATGAATTGTATCTTTTCCTAGTCCTAATTCTTTGGCAATAGTTATGGCTGCAGCAGCGTTAGCAACCATATGAGTTCCATATAGTGGTATATCAAAGTGTCCATATAGTTCATTATTTATATATAAGTCAAATACGGAACCAGTTTCTAGTAACTGCATATTTTTAATTACAATATCGTTGTTGTCATTAAATCCATAAAACATTACTTTTGTTTTATAGTTAATCTTTCTAACTTCTTCATTATCTCCATTTGCAACTACTAACTTTTTTGTTTGATTAGCAAATATTTCAAAGGTATTTCTAATATCATCAATATCTTTATAACATTCTAAGTGTTCAGCTTCAATATTGGTAATGATTGAATATGTTGGATGATAATAGGTAAAATGACGATTAAATTCATCACTTTCGACAACAAAATATTTATTGTCTTTAGTAGCATGTCCATCCCCTGCTCCAATGAAGTAATTACAACCAAGAGTATTTTCTAATAGATGTCTTATAATTGATGAAGTTGTTGTTTTACCATGTGTTCCACTAACTCCAATGGTATCAAACATATCAATAACATCACCCATGATTTCAGCATATTTTTTAATTTTTAATCCTAGTTTTTTAACTCTTTGCATCTCTTCGTGATCTTCTTTAAAAGCAACACTATAAGTTACAATTGTATCTTTATCTATTTCATGGTCATGGTCATAATAAATTGGTATACCCCTTTTTTCTAGACCGTCTTGCGTAAATTTATGTCCTCTAGCATCATCGTATCCACTTACTTCATTTCCTAAATCATAAAGTATTTGAGCTAGTGTTGACATACCAGTTCCTTTAATTCCTATACAATAGTATTTCATGTTCTCACTTCTTTCTATTATTAGTATACGTTA
>CALVJZ010000108.1 GCA_944332465.1 uncultured Bacilli bacterium
ATTAAAAGAAAGTTGATTTAGAAAGTACTTTGAGAAATGAGCAAAAGAAAATAGCAGAAATATTGGAATTATTAGACAAAAAAATAGAGCTACAAACTAAGAAAATTGAAGCCCTTAAGTTATTTAAAAAAGGACTATTAAATTCCTTTTTTCAAAACAAACAACCCAATGTTACTATCGAAAATTGTATTTCGTATGGTAAAGCTGGTGGTACTCCATCATCAAAGAACAAAGATTATTATGATGGAAATATTCCTTTTTTAAGTATTAGTGATATGACAAGTCAAAAAAAATATATATTAAAAACAGAAAAATCAATTTCGCAACAAGGAATTAAAAATTCGTCTGCATGGATTGTTCCGAAAAATAGTATAATATTATCTATGTATGCTTCTTATGGATTAATTGCTATAAATAAAATTGAACTTGCTACAAGTCAAGCTATGTTTAGCATGATTGTTAATTCAAAAAATAATATTGAATATATTTATTATTATTTAGAGTTTCTTTATAATAATAATTATTATTACCGATTAGTATCTATAGGTACACAAGCAAATTTGAACGCTGATAAAGTGAAAAAAATCAAAATATATTTGCCAGATGTAAATAGTCAAAATAAAATTAGTAAAATATTAAAATTATGTGATGAGAGAATTGACTATGAAAACAAAGCAGAATTTGAGTTGAGAAAATTTAAACAAGGACTTATGCAAAATATGTTCGTTTAGACTTGCAATCTCCCACAATCAGAGCTAACATACACTACAAGGAATCGATTTTTGTCTTATGTTTTTAAAAGATGACCCTCATCGCCCCTAAAACTAAAATCGATAAGACACACTAAATGATATTGTTTATCATTTTAGGGTGTCTTTTTGTATATATTAGATTGTATAATATAGTTAGGAGATGTTATATGATTTATTATAATTCTGATAAAGTAAAAAATATTAAAAATATAAGTGATAATAGTCTCTATGTTGTTACTGATTTTGATAGAACATTAACACTAGGAACTAGTAAATCTTCCTGGGAAATATTATCATCTAGTTTTGTAGATAAAAATTATATTGTAGAAAGAGATAAATTAGCTAAAATATATAGACCTATAGAAGTGGATGAAACAATAGATGAAAAAACAAAAAATAAAAAGATGATAGAATGGTGGCAAAAACATATAGAATTATTAATTAAATATAAACTAAAAGAAGAAGTAATTAATAATGCTATTAAAGATGTTAATATAATGGATAAAAGATCTGGTTTAATAGAAATGTTAACTAGTTTTCATAAAAGAAATATACCAGTTATTATAATATCTGCTGGTATAGGTAATTTTATAGAATTATTTTTAAAAATAAATAATTGTTATTTTGATAATATTATTATTTTATCTAACTTTATTAAATTTAAAAATAAAGTTGCTGTAGGATTAGAAAATAATATTATTCATTCACAAAATAAAAATGAAGTAGGATTTACTAAAGAAATAAAAGAAAAAATAAATAATAGAAATAATATTATTTTAATGGGCGATATTTTATCAGATGTAAAAATGATTAAACAAGAAAAAAGAGATAAAGCCTTTAAAATAGCTTTTATAGAAGAAAATATAAAAGAAAATCTTTCTTTATTTAAAGAAAAATATGATATGGTATGTACAAATAATACAAGTTTCTATGATGTAAATAAAATAATAAATAAACTAATATAAAGTAGTATTAATAAGAAATAATTTGA
Source organism: uncultured Bacilli bacterium (assembly GCA_944332465.1). Taxonomy (GTDB): domain Bacteria; phylum Bacillota_I; class Bacilli_A; order RF39; family UBA660; genus Faecimonas. Next base: position 1,744 of record CALVJZ010000108.1, read on the forward strand.
AATATAGTAAAATTAATGTAAGAAGGTGAAAATATGACAAAAGAAAAGAAGAAAAACAAAAAGAAAAAACTTCCTAAATTATTAGAAAGTTGTATTGAAGACTTCAGTGAACAAATAAAAAAACGAGGAACAGATTACTATGAAAGATATAATGTTTTATCATGTATAAAAAATAAAGATGATTTTATCGCAACAGTAGAGGGTAGTGATGATAATGTCTACACTGTAAATATTGAAACAGAGGAAGGTAAAGTTGTATATTATGATTGTACATGTCCATGTGATTTTCCATGTAAGCATGTTTACGCAACACTTCTAGCAATCGATAACAGTGAATATGAAAGTCCAAAACTAAAAAAGAAAATACCCGAAAAAGATTATGACTTACAAGAAATAGTTAAAAACATCCCTTCTAAGAAATTAAAACAATTTTTATTAGAATACACAAATAGTTGTTGTACATATTTTTCACCAAATTTATTTAAAAAACGTTTTTTAGAGTATTTTCCCAAAGAAAAATATGAATATTACTATAATAATTTATATAATAGTTTTAAAGTACAAAATAATATAAATTTCTTTTTAGATATATACTTAGAAAGCATAAAAGACTATATAAATATTAAAGACTATAAACAAGCTTTTCTAATTATAGAAGCAATAATTGAAAGTATTTATGATTCAGAAAACTTAGATGAAAGAGACTTTATAATTAACTTATTATTAAAACTAGGTTTTTCATTAAGAAATATATATCGTAATGTAGATAAGAAAACAAAAGAAGAAGTAATCATGCCTTGGATAACTAAAGTAAAAAATAATAACTATTACTATAATTCTTACTTAGAAGATTTAATATTTAGTCTAAATTAATGTTAAAGTATGTTGAAGGTGAGTATATGAAGATACCTCAAAAATTAAGAATTCTGCCAAAAACGATGAAAAGAGTGGGGATAACACTAGATACAGCATTGCTGATAGGCAACAACTAAAAACGAATCAAGAATACCAAGAAATGGCGGATTATCTTATTCGTTATCAAAACATAATGACAGAACACCAAGCAATACAACACCTGGAAAAAATGGTACGTCGAAGAAATCAGGAAGAGGACTAGATAATTCTAGTTCTTTTTTTTATAAAGTACATTAAAAATTATTGATTAAGTATAAGTTAAAATAATAAAATCATAATAGCAAAAAAAAGAGCGAGGTACGTGCATTAGCACCGCAGCTGGCTCTTTTTCTAAAAACAATATACCATATTGTTGTTTTAAAGTAAATAAATATAACATAATTATAAATATTACAAAATATCATATTATTCATAATATGAGAAAGTATTAATTATATGCTATAATAATTATGAGAATGAAAATATTGTTATAAAAATAAAAAAGAAAAGAGTGATATTAT
>CALVJZ010000109.1 GCA_944332465.1 uncultured Bacilli bacterium
GAAGACATAAATTTGGATTAAACACTTTAGTAGATAAAAACAAAAGAACAAAATTAGAAATATTTTTAAGTCAATTTAAAAATATGATGATAATCTTATTACTAATTGTAGGCTTCTTATCTTTAATATATTCCCTTGTAACAGAAGAAGATTTTCTAGAACCTTTAGTAATACTAGGTACAACTTTAGTAAACTGTATCATGGGCTATCTCCAAGAAGCTAAAGCAGAAGATGCTACCAATAAATTAAAAAAATATTCAGCTAACTATATTACTGTAAAACGTGGTGGTAAGACCAAAGAAATCAACGCTAAATACTTAGTACCCGGTGATTATATTATTTTAGAAGCAGGAGATAAAATACCAGCTGATGCCAGAATTATAAAAAATTATTTTGGCAAAACAGATGAATCAATCCTAACCGGTGAAAGTCAAAACGTAGATAAAATAGATGAAGTCATAGAAAAAGACGCTATCTTAGCAGAAACTTATAATATGCTTTATTCTGGAACTGTTCTAACTTCTGGAAAAGTAGAAGCTATTGTTACAGACACTGGTATGAATACTGAATTAGGACATATAGCAGCATCTCTTGATACCAAAGAAGAACCCACAACGCCATTACAAACTAAAGTTGCTAAAGTTACTAAATTTATTACAGGAGTAGCATTCTTCTTAGTTATATTTGTCTTAGTATATGGTTACTTTAATGACTATACCATATTAAGTTTAATTATGTTATGTATTTCCATGATTGTTGCTAGTGTACCTGAAAGTCTAACTATTGCTATAACCGCAACATTATCTATTGGTGTAAGTCAAATGGCTAAGAAAAAATCAATTGTTAAAAATCTTGCTGCTATTGAAACACTTGGTGCGACTGAAGTTATCTGTACAGATAAAACAGGAACATTAACTGAAAACAAAATGCAGTTAATGAAAATAGTGGTTGGAGCTAATGAAGAACCATTAGAATCACTAAAAGACAATCAAATTTTAATTAATATTATGGATAATGCTAATGCTGCCACTTTAAATGAAGATAATAAATATTCAGGCGATGCCATGGATGTTGCTATTAAAAACTATTTACAAGAAAACAAAATAAAATCTACCAAAGCTAAAAAGATAATAGAATTACCATTTGATTCTGATCGTAAAATGATGAGTACTGTCTATGAAGAAAATGGTAAAACTTATTTATATATTAAAGGTAGTTTAGAATCTCTTGCTAAAAGAAGTAAAAAAATAGAAAAAAATGGCAAAACAGTTGAAATAACAACAAGAGATATTAACTCTTTAAAAAGAGAAGAGAAAATGATGTCAGAAGAATCTTTAAAAGTTCTTGCTTTTGCCTATAAAGAAATAAAGAAAACAATAACTAAAGAAGAAGACTATTTTAAAGAAGAAAAAGACTTAACTTTAGTAGGAATAGCTGGCTTTAAAGATCCAATTAGAGAAAATATAAAAGAATCTATTAGACGTTGTCAAGAAGCGGGGATACGCGTTGTTATGCTAACAGGAGACAACCTTGAAACTGCTATGGCAATTGCCAAAGAAGCAGGTATTTGTAAAAGTGAAAAAGAATGTGTAAATGCTTCAACTTTAACTGCCGTCGATATTAAAGAAAATATAAATAAATATAATGTTTACGCCAGAGTAAGTCCTGATACCAAACTTCAAATTGTAAAAGCTTTTCAAAAGAAACGAAAAGTTGTTGCCATGACAGGTGATGGAGTAAATGATGCTCCTGCCATAAAACTAGCAAACGTTGGAGTTGGTATGGGAAAAAGTGGTACTGATGTCACTAAAGATGTTTCAGATATTATTTTATTAAATGATAGTTTTGAAACTATCACAACAGCAGTATCCGAAGGAAGAAGAATTTATAATAATGTCATTAGTAATATTTTATATAACTTATCTAGTAACTTTACGGAAATATTAATTATTATCTTTGGTATGTTTACAGGAAATACAATTATTTCAGCTATTCATGTTTTATATATAGACTTAGTAGCAGATACTGTTCCGTCTATTGCTTTAGCATATGAAGGTTCATCTAAAAACATTATGAAAGAAAAACCAAACGGACTAAATAAAAGAATCTTTACTAATTTCTTTATGGCATTTCTAATACTATCCGTTATTTTAGAAACTTTACTAAGTTTATTTGTTTTTTATCACTTCCTACCATTAGGACATGAAATTGCTTCAACTCTTGCTTTATTAAGTGTTGTCTTAAATGAATTTATCTTTGCATATAACTGTCGTTCTCTAAAAGAACAAATCCATAAACGAGGATTATTCAGTAATAAGCCATTAAACATTGGTATTTTAGTACTAATACTAGTTCAAGTAGCAGTATTCTTTACACCACTAGGTAAAATATTTGGACTAACAACAGTAACAGTTTCACAATTTATATATGTCTTTGTTGTAAATATTATTTCCTTAATTATTATTGAATTATTAAAACCATACTTAGTAAAAAAATTTAGAGATGAATAAAAACAGAATTTTTTCTGTTTTTTTATTGACTTAAAGTTAACTTTAACAATTATAATGAGTTTAGAAAGGAGTAAAAAATGAAAACATTAATTACTTATTTTTCTGCTACCAATACAACAAAAAGTGTTGCTGAAAAAATAGCAGCAGAAATAAAAGGAGATTTATTTGAAATAATTCCCCAACAAAAATATACAGAAGAAGACCTAAATTGGAATGATAAATTAAGTAGATCATCGAAAGAAATGGAAGATAAAACAACACGCCCTAAAATCTTAAATAAAATAGAAAACTTAGATAATTACGATAAAGTTATTATAGGTTTTCCTGTGTGGTGGTACCTTCCTCCAAGAATTATTAATACTTTTATAGAAGAAAATGATTTAAGAGGTAAAAAGATTTATATCTTCGTAACAAGTGGAGGAACATCTTCTGAAGGAAGTTTTAATGCTTTAAAAGAAGAATATAAAGACTTAGAATTTATATCTTGTAAACGTTTTACTGGGAATGAACCTACAAATACTTATAATGATTGGATAAATGATTAGGAGGAAATAATAGAAAAGAACTAAAAGAAACTGTAGAATTTATTTAAATATAATAGATACATTTTTTAATAAATATGTATCT
>CALVJZ010000110.1 GCA_944332465.1 uncultured Bacilli bacterium
ATAAAAGAAACAGGTAAAATAATTGAAAGAATATATATTGATAACAAAATTACAATTAGAAAAGCTAATATACCTGTAGATGAAACAATTTATCAAGATACAAATACATTAAGTAGATATTTAATGTTTGGAACCACAAAAGATCAAAAGAAATATATGGTAAAAGAAGGAGATACCATTAGTCAAATCTCTCTTAATAATAAAATTGCAACAGAAGAATTTTTAATTGCTAACCCTGAATTTACAAGTGAAAATACATTGCTTTATCCAGGACAAGAAGTAACGATTGGTATTTTAAAACCACAATTTAGAGTAGTAGAAGAAGACCATGTAGTCCAAGATCAAGAAACAAATTATCAAACAGAAACACAATATGATAACAGTAAAGCGATAGGATATAGTAAAGTAAAACAAAAAGGAGTAAAAGGGGTTACAAGATATACTCAAAAAATCAAAAAAGTAAATGGTGAAACAATTTCTGTTGCTAATGTATCAGATGAAGAAATAAAAAAACCAATAAATGAAATCATTATTAAAGGTGGTAAAAAATCAAGTTATACAGGTTATGGAAATGTTGTCGCAACACCAGGAGAGTGGGGATGGCCAGCAACATGTTCATCTGTATCTAGTCCATTTGGTTATCGCTGGGGAACATTACATGATGCAATCGATATTGCAGGATGTGGATATGGTTCAAATATATTTGCCGCTAAAGATGGAGTAGTTGTTCAATCATCATATAAATATGATAATGGTGAATATGTAACGATTGATCATGGTAACGGATACTATTCATTATATGCTCATATGGTCTCAGGATCTCGAAGGGTTAGAGTAGGAGACTACGTTGTAAAAGGACAAGTAATAGGAAGTATGGGAATGACTGGAGCCGCAACAGGAGTTCATGTTCACTTTGCTATATGGAGAGGATATCCATATCGTGGAGGAACACCATTAAATCCTTTAGCATTCTATTAAAATGCAAGTAAAAACAATCGCAAGTGGATCAAAAGGAAATTGTTCAATAGTATTATGTGGCGATACAAAAATAATAATTGATTTGGGAATTTCCTACTTAACTCTCAAAAGGAGTTTAGAAGAAAATTCCCTTTCTTTTGATCAATTTAGTGCAATACTTATAACTCATAATCATAAAGACCATATCAATGGATTAAAAACATTTATTAAGAAAACAACAATTCCTGTGTATATTCCTGAAAAAATGTATGATGATTTAAGTAGTATTGTTCCTAAATACCGTTGTGAATTTATAGAAGACCAATTTAGTATTAATGATGTCGAAATAGAATTGATTCACACTTCTCATGATGCACCATGTAGTGTAGGATTTATAATTACATATAACAACAAATCTCTTGTGTATGTTACAGATACAGGATATATAAATCGTAAGTATTTGGCTAAAATGACATCTAAAGATATTTATATAATAGAATCTAATCACGATGAAGTAATGTTAATGGATGGACCTTATCCAAGATTTTTAAAGGAAAGGGTTATTAGTGATAAAGGTCACTTATCAAATAAAACAACTGCCAAGTACTTAAAAAAAATAATTGGCAAAAATACAAAATATATTGTTTTGGCCCACTTAAGTGAAAAAAACAATACTGAAGAAAAAGCTCTAGAAGCAGTTCATGAAGAACTAGGAGAAACAGATATAAACATTTTAATAGCAAGACAAAAAGAAGAAAGTCCATTAATTGAGGTGTAATATGATAAAGATAATTACAGTAGGAAATATTAAAGAAAAATACCTAAAAGAAGCAATCGAAGAATATAAAAAGAGATTATCAAAATATACAGAATTAGAAGTTATTGAAGTAAAAGATGAGGGAATACTTCCTAAGAGTCAAGCTATGGAAAAAGAAAGAGAAAGAATTGAAAAACATCTATCAGGAAAAGAATATCTCATAACTTTAGAAATAGAAGGAAAAGAATTAACATCACCTGAATTATCAAAGAAAATTGAAGAAATACTAATAGTTAACAGTAACATCACCTTTGTCATAGGAGGAAGTTATGGAATATCTGAGATATTAAAGAAAAAAGCTAATTTTCATTTATCTTTCTCTAAGTTAACCTTTCCTCATCAACTATTTAGAGTTTTATTACTAGAACAAATTTATAGAGCATTTAAAATAATTAACAATGAAAGCTATCATAAGTAGGTGGGAAATGAAATATTTAAAAGTTATAAAAGGAATAACATCAGATGCCAATACAAATATTAAATACAAGATAAATGAAGTAAATATCGCAACAAAGTGGAACAAAAATGCCAAAACACCTGAAGATATGGGTGGATTTAATTTTTCCACAGAAAATAAAATATTAAGATGGCTCTTAAGAGGAGATGTGTTATACGAAGTTATCATTCCAGATGATGCAGAAGTAATAGAATGTGACTCTATATCTGCACCACATGGAGTATTTAGAACAAATAAAATAATTATCACAAACCCTAAAAAAATAACAGATGATGTTGCTATGGAGCTATATAAAAAATCAGATTTACCATGGAAATCATATATTCAAATTTTATCCTATCTTGCTGCTACTAATTATAAAAACACTGCTTATCAAATAGTTAAAGATAAAATAACAAGTGAAAATGCAACGGATGCTTTAGAAATATATGATAACTTTTTAAAGATAAAACCAAATCCAATGCCGGAACTTTATATAGAAATAAAGGAAAAAATCAAGAATATGAGTAAAAGAGAAGAGGAATAAAATGATTGGAAATAAATGGGATAGTCTATTAACTACAGAATATAATAAAGACTATTTTAAAAATTTGATGGATTTTGTTAAAAAAGAATATAAAATTAAAACGATATATCCTAAACAAAGTGATGTATTTAACGCTTTTCGCTACACAGATTTTGATGATGTAAAAGTCGTTATATTAGGACAAGATCCATATCATGGACCTAACCAAGCAGAAGGTCTATCTTTTTCTGTAAGTAATGAAGTTTTAAAACCACCTTCATTAAAAAACATATTTAAAGAACTAGAAAGTGACTTAGGAATACCATTTCCTAAACATAACTCACTTAAACCTTGGGCTAAAGAAGGAGTTTTATTATTAAATGCAGTTTT
>CALVJZ010000111.1 GCA_944332465.1 uncultured Bacilli bacterium
TTTAGTTTCATATTTTCATCATATACACCAGTAATTTGTGCTTTACCATCAGGATATAAGTGAATATTTAAGTGTTGCTCTTTATCATACCATTTACTTAATTTTTGTAAGATAACTTGAGCAAGTGGTAACATTTCTTCAGTGTCGTTGCAAGCATAACCAAACATCATACCTTGGTCTCCTGCTCCCCCTACTTCTTCATTTGTACCTAGTGCTATGTCTCTACTTTGTGTTCCTAAATTATTAATTACTTCATATTCGGTATGATAACCTATATCAGTTAAAACACGATAAATTATTTCCTTTATATCTACGGTTACATTAGAGGTTACTTCACCTGTTACAAAAATTTTACCCTTTCCACCCATTACTTCTATGGCACATCTAGCATGAGGGTCTACTCTTAAATAACTATCTAGTATAGCATCACTAATTTGATCACATACTTTGTCTGGGTGTCCACGAAAAACAATTTCATTTGAATATAATTTCATTTTTTCCTCCTTCTATGAAACCTAGAAGAAATAAAAAAACAAGTTCAAGGAACTTGTTAGTTGTTCCTCATCGTTCAGGCTTTAGCACCTAATTTAATAGGTTGCTGTAGAATCATAGGGCCTGTCCCTCCTCTACTCTTTATAAGGTTTCATATATTTATTTTATCATAAAAAATTGTTTTTGTGTGGATATATTATACTAAATTTTATTACTTAATATAAAATTATAAGTTTCTGTTAAAAACAATATATCTCTATTAGTCATACTAAATATTAAAATTAAATTTAGTATTTTTTGTTCTATAGATATAGAAGTTTGTAATTCATTTTTTAATCTTTTATATATTTGTATTTCTTCAAAAGTTAATAAATTATAATCATCACTTGAATATTTAATTATATCTAGGCAATAATTAATTCTTTCTTCAGTATTTAGTACTTTACCATTATAAGTAAAAAGTTCATTTTCTTTTTTAGTTAATTCTTCTAAAGTAGTAATTTTATTATCTAAAATATAGTTAGATAATTCAAAAACTATTTTTTTATTTTCATTTGATATCTTACTTTTTAAATTTTCTATTAAATTCATAATATCTTACCTTCTTCTTCCTCTAGTATTTGAGTCAGGATGATTATATTTTTCTATAGTATCTGTTCCAGTTGATTCATAATATCCTTGGCTTTCGGTTTTAGTAGTATTGTTATATTGACTATATAAACATTCAAAAGTAAATCTATCTTTTAATTCAGAATAACTTGGTTGAAATGAATCTTCTTTTAACATCTTTTCAAAGGTAGAAGAAAAGTTTACATCAGTACCTAGTTCTAAATTTAGGTGAACCATAATTTGTTTTAGAACTTCTGTATCATATTCTCCTGTTTCTATATGAGCGTCAATAGCGTCTCTTAAATCTAGGAAGAATGTTCTAAATTTATCATATTTTAAAGCTGGAAAGTTTTCGCCAAAATCATTAATAAAAGCATTATATAAATTTATATATTCTAAAGATAATTGCGTATCAGTATCTAGTTCTTGACCATCTACACTAAAATCGCCTTGAACTGGGCTTTTTCTTTTATCATGTATTAAATTTTTAAGAGCTTCTTGTTTATTTCTTTCAAAAGTTAATGACGACATTATTTCACCTTCTTTCCTAATAGTTCAGCATCAGTTTTTAAGATTGTATCATATTGATCTTTAGTAGTATTAAGTCTAGCTATTTTATCTTCAGTTATAATAGATGTATCATATAGACCATGACCATCTGTTGCGATAACAACAGGTATATCATGTTCTAGATAATATGAATATGGTACTTCACTATAGTCTTTTATATTTCCTAATCCATAATTAGATGATGCATTTAGTTCAACAATACAGTGAAATTTTTTTAAAAGAGATAAATAATCTTCACTTGGATTAAAATGAAGTCCATGACCTATTCTTATTTCAGGTGGTGGAATAGTTATACCTTTTTTTGTGGCGATATGTTCAATCATTCTTAGAGTAAGTAAAGTATTATCTTTAGATGGTATTTCTCCAGAATGGATACGTAGTGTTGTATCGTTATGTTGTAGTAGTTCGTCAAAAGCCATTTCAAGTTTCTTTTCAAAACTTTTAGAGTTATTAGGGTCTAGTTCTTCTGTACTAAATGGTCTTTCTTGTCCCATTATATCTATACCAACTGCAAAAGATGTTACTAAAAGAGTTCTTAAACTTTTAATGCTTTGACGCATATTTTTTAGAGACCTTGAACGATCTGTTGATAATAAGAATTTACAAGTTATTTTATCTTTTAGATAGTCATCCATAACAAAGTTTGCTATTATTCTAGGATTTGAATAACTTATTTCTACATATTCTACACCTTGGTTTACTAATTCTAATAATGATGAATTAATATAATCATTATAGACTGTAGTTTCGGCAGTACTTGTTACAGCTTTTTTAACTGTTTCATCAATAACATCTGGATGTTTTTCTTTTACTTCGCGATATAGTCTAGAAAATGTTTTATGTACTGCAAGTTTTAATAATTCTGTTCTGGTAGCATATCTATCATCTAAAGTAAAATAATCAACTTGTGTACCATGTGGAATACGTAAGGAGTCTAGAGCATCTTCATCAGTTAATAAAGAAGAAATGGGTACAGTTTGACTAGCATTAGAGATAGGTTCATCTAATGGCCAATATACACAGTCTAAGTAATTTGATAAAAATTTTAGAAATCTTTCAGAGGTCATCATTCCCATTAAATGAGTATGAAGTTCTGTTTTAGTTTGTTCCATAGTATCATTCCTTATATACTTTTATTTTCTTTGGATATTTCTTTCGCTTGTTAAAACTCCACCATATTTTTGATATAGAACTGGATAGGAAAAACTTTCTTTCATGTCATAATAGTCTTGTGATAGTTCTCCGTTTTCTAACATAGTAGTAAACAAATTAGGAAAAGAGACTTCTGTTCCTAGTTCAAGACTTAGATAAACCATTATTTTTTTAAATGTTTCTACTTCTTTTTGATCATTTATATCTCTTACAAAATAACCATCTAATGCTCCTCT
>CALVJZ010000112.1 GCA_944332465.1 uncultured Bacilli bacterium
ACTTTTTGTGTTTATTGTGGTAATACAGCAATATTAAAGGATCGTATTCATAATAGTAGAGTCCCAGATTATATAATTCCTTTTAAGAAAGTAAAAGATGATGCAGTTAAAGCTTTTGTTAAGGTTGTTAAATATAAACCATTAGTGCCTAGAGAATTTAAAACGAAAAAAAATATAGAAAAAATAACAGGTATTTATATTCCTTTTTGGGCTTATGATTTTTATGTTTCGGGTAAGATAAATTTTAGTGCAACAGATATTCATACTTGGAGTGATATACGTAATCGATATACTAAAACAGATAGATTTAATGTTACATGTTCTGGGGAGATGAGTTATGACAAAGTACTAGCAGATGGTTCTTCTAGATTTTCTGATGATTTAATGGATTCTTTAGAACCTTTTGATTATCAGGGATTAATAAGTTATAATCAAGCTTTTTTAGCAGGCTTTTTATCTGAAAAATATGATGTAGATAATGATACAGCTATTTTAAGAGCAAAAGAGAGAACTGTTAATACTACAATAAGTTTAGTAAAAGAAAAAGTTAGACATCAAACTTCTACGATGACTAGTCATAGTTTAGATATTAAAAGTAATGAAATTAATTATATTTTGTTGCCAGTATTTATGGTAAATACTAAGTTTCATGATAAACAATATACTTTTGCGATGAATGGTCAAACTGGTAAAATAGTGGGAGATTTACCTATTAGTCCATTAAGGGTTATTTTATGGAGTTTAGGAATTTATTTAGTATGTTTTCTTATTATGTTAGGTCTATATTTAGGAGGGGTAATATGAAAAAGTTAATTGTCTTTATTTTACTTTTTTTAGTTTTTTTACCAGTATCAGCTAGTACTAATACCTTTCCTAGAACAACAGATAATTTATTAGTTTCAGAAGGCGTTATTACTCCTTATAATCAAGAAGATATTCTAGCAACTCCAGCAGTTGATGCTAGTGAAAAAGTATATGACTTTGCAGAATTATTAAGTAGTAGCGAAGAAGATAATATATATAAGGAAATTACGAAGTATATTGATAAAACTAATATGGATTTTGTTGTTGTGACAATAAGTGAAAATAATAAAAATAGTGCTCAAAGTTATGCTGATGACTTTTATGATTACAATGACTTTGGTGTTGGTAGTAGTAATAATGGAGTGTTATTTTTAGTAGATATGGATACAAGAGAAATATATATTTCAACAACAGGTCAAGCTATAGATTATTATAATGATTATCGTATTAATTCTTGTTTAGATAATATTTATTTAGAGTTTAGTAATGGTAATTACTATGAAGGGGTTTTAGGTACAATAAATACTTTAGAAAATTATTTTGAATTAGGTTTACCTAGTAATAAAGATAGTAATTATGAAATATTAAAAGATGGTGAAGTAGTTCGAAAGTTTCCTTATTTCTTAGTATTTGGTGTTCCTTTAATTATTACAGTTATTGTAATTGCAATTATGGTTAGTAAAAATAAATTAGTTAGAAAAGCTACTTCTTCTAGAGAATATTTAGTAAAAGATTCTGTTCGTATTAAAACATTACATGATAGATTAGTTTCTACACATACTACAGTTACACCAATTTATCAAAGTAATAGTGGTGGAAGTGGTGGCGGAAGTTCTACACATAGTGGAAGTAGTGGAATAAGTCACGGTGGTGGAGGCCATAGATTTTAAAAAAATATGGTTTTTATAGTTCGATTGTGATATTATTTATATATAATATTGGAAAATAGAAGGCGAGGTAAATTTATGGGGTTAATTAAAGCAGCAGCGTCTGCAATTGGAAGTACATTACATGATCAATGGAAAGAGTATATTAGATGTGATGATTTAGGACAAGATATTTTAATGAAGAGAGTATCTACTCCTAATGGTGTTATCTCTAAAGATAGTGCTATTCAAGTAGCTCCTGGACAAATTGCAGTTGTATTTCAAAATGGTCAAATTTTAGATGCTACAGCTGAAGAAGGTATTTTTACTTTTGATGAATCAACAACACCATCTTTTTTTGCTGGACAGTTTGGGGCAGTATTTAAAGAAATGTGGGGAAGATTCACTTATAATGGTGGAACTTTTAAAGAGCAAGCAGTATTTTATATTAATGCTAAAGAGATTATGGATAATAAATTTGGTACACCTGCACCAATTCCTTTTCAAGATTGGTCTCATCCAATTCCAAATCAAATGACTGGTACTATGAGTCCTCTTCGTGTAGAAGTAAAATGTTTTGGTAAATATACATTTAAAATTAGTGATCCAGCTATTTTTATGTCACGTATTGCAGGAACTGCAGAAGAGTATCGTAAAGATGAATTGTGTGAACAAATGAGATCAGAAGTTATTGGGGCATTTCAAAATGTCTTAAATGAACTTGGTACAAGTGAACATAAAGTTCCTGTACTTGAATTACCAAGTAGTACTGATGAGATTAAAAAAGTAATGGATGAAAAAGTATTTGATCAACCAATTCGTGATAGAGGATTAAGTCTTGTTGGATTTGTAGTTGAATCTGTAACATTAGATGAAGAATCTAATAAGAAAATTGATAATTATGAATTATCTTCTAATCAGTTTATGCAACAAGGAACTCTTACAGGTGCTTATGCTAATGCTGTTCAAGATGCGGCAAATAATGAAGCAGGAGCAGTTAATGGATTTTTAGGTGTTGGTATGATGAACATGGCATCAGGTGGTATGATGGGTGGAGCTGTTAATACTGCAATGTCTGGTCAAGGAGTAAAATCTGCTCAAGCATATGATCCTTATGCTAATCAAGCAGCACAACAATTAAATCAAGCACAAGCAGTTGCAGCTGGAGCAGCAACAGGTGCTAAGTTCTGTCCAAATTGTGGAACTCCTGCTAATGGTGCTAATTTCTGTAGTAATTGCGGAACTAAATTAAATTAATAATTAGAATGCTTCGGCATTCTTTTTTTTGGCAAAAAAAAAAAAAAAATTCAATTGACAGATAAACGTGTGAGAGATTATAAT
>CALVJZ010000113.1 GCA_944332465.1 uncultured Bacilli bacterium
CTTCCATTTTCTTAAAACGATTAGCTAAATCTTTTATTTTTCTAAATCTATGATTTAATCCTGATTTAGATATAGGATTACCAGTTTCTAAAGATATTATTTCACTTAATTCTTTTAGTGAAGCTTCTGGATATTTTTTACGATATTCTAGAGCTTCTTGAGTTTTATCATCTAGGAGACTTTTTCCTAGATTATCCTCGATAATAGCAATGTCATCTAGTTGTGAAGTAGCTGTTGCGACTACTTTATCCATATTTGCTTGTTCACAATTGTTTAAACGATTAGCTTGATTTTTCTTATTTCTATATATTCGTTGATTTTCAAAATATAAAACCGATTGGGTTGCTTTAATTAATTTTAAAAAATCACTAATTTTATCTGCTTCTTTTATATAAAGCATATAACCCTTATCTCTTGTTAATATTTTTACATTTAAATCAAACAAATTTAATAATTTTTGAACAAAAACAGCTTCACTGGCCTGCTCTATCAAAAGTTCCATGTGATATCTTGATGTTTTAGGGTCGTTAATACTTCCAGAAGTTAAAAATACACCTTTTAAGTATGCCCTTATTTCTTCATTAGCACCAACAATATATTGTGGAGGTCTCTCAAGATATACACCATTTTTATCTTGATAGCCAATATCTTCTAAGATAAAGTCTTTCTTTTCTTCTAGCGTTAAAACTAAAAGATCATTTTTACTAAAATTCAAACTATCTTTTATTTCTTTTTTTAATTTTACTTCATAGATTGTTTCTATTTGCTTTTCAATTCTATCACATATTCCAGAATTTTCCGTTGTTAACTGAAAACCATTTGGAGTATTGTGACCATTATTTCTAATATATCCAGATAGTTCAGCAATAATTTCAGATTTAGAACTAATATTATTTAATATTTCTTCTTTTATGTTTGTAGTATATGACACAACTAACCTCTCATTAAATAACTAAAAATTAAAGCACTTAATTTTAGACTATTATGTCTTAAAATATTATCTTCTACAATTATCAAGTCATCTTCTATTAGTTCTGTACCTAATTTGTTTATAGCAGCATAATCAATTTTAACAGGATCTTTTTGTTCTTCAGTTGCATATTTTTGAGCAATTTTCTTATCAATTTTAGTATTGCTTGCTATTACTACATCAACTGTTCTATATTTTATGTATTTATTTAATAATTTTAAGTGATCACTTACGGTAAAATTATCTGTTTCACCTGGTTGAGTTACAACATTACATAAATACATTAGAGGTGCTGTTGTTTCTTTTATAGCATTTTGTACTTCTTTGCAAATAATATTTGGTAAAACACTTGTATATAAACTTCCCATACTAAAAATAATTAAATCTGCTTCTTTTATAGCTTCTAATACTTCTGGTAAAACAACGGGTTCTTCTTTATAAAATATTTTTTTAATTCTATGATGTGATTCTGTGATTTGTTCTTCTCCTTCAATTATATTGCCATCTTTATCTTCGGCCATTAGAGTTAGAGAAGAATCTTCAGAAAATGGTAATACTGTGTGTTTTACATCAAATAATTTACATAACGAAGCAATAGATGATTTAAGTGAACCTGTAATATCTAAAAGCGATGTTAGTATTAAATTACCTACAGCGTGGCCATTTAAATCACTAGATGTATGAAAACGATATTCTACCATTTGTTTAATAGGTTCATCAATTTCTGATAAAGCTGTAATTACTTTTCTAATATCTCCAACTGCTGGAGTATTAAATTCTTTTCTTAATTTACCAGTTGATCTTCCATTATCAGATACGGAAATAACAGCTGTTATATCAACAGGGAAATCTTTTAATCCTCTTAATAAATAAGAAATTCCTGTTCCTCCACCAAATACAACTACTTTTTTATACATATACATACCTCCACTACATAATATCTGTTTTTTTCTTAATTATTCTATTTTTTAACCAAAGGGTGATTCCAGATAGTATAAAGACAATTGATACAATTTGAGCCATTTTTATAGGTCCTAACATTAGTGAATCTGTACGCATCCCTTCGATAATAAAACGAATAATTCCATACCATACTAAGTATAGTCCTGTTAAGTCTCCAGGGTGAATTTTTTTATAAAATTTTCTTACTAATAACATTACAATAAATCCAACCATACACCATAATGATTCATAGAAGAAAGTTGGATGGTGATATTCACCCAAAATATTCATACCATTAATTACAAATTCAGGAATTAACAAACTCTTTAGATGGTTATAAGTTGTAACAGGGCCATAAGCTTCACCATTGAAGAAATTACCCCAGCGACCTATTGCTTGAGCAATTATCAAGCCAACGACAATAATATCTAACATTTTTAATATTTTTACATGATTCTTTTTACAATAAATAACCAAAAATATTAAGCCAGCGATAATTCCCCCGTGAATAGCAAGTCCACCGTTCCATATTTTAAATATTTCTATGGGATTAGATAAATAATAGGAAAGATTAAATAATACATAATAAAGTCTAGCACCTAGTATACCGATAATAATTGTATAAAAAGTTAGATTCGTTAGAAAATTTTCCTCAATTTTTTGTTTTTTTGCTTCTTTATAAATTAATATACAAGCAACTAACATACCTAAGAATATACATATCGAATACCAATAAATTTGAATTGGTCCTAAATCTAGAGCTATTTTATTCATTCTTTCCCTCTTTTAATATCTTTTTTAAAAATTGTCCAGTATAAGATTTTTCCACTTTAGCAACTTCTTCTGGTGTACCTGTTGCGACAACGGTTCCACCTTCATCGCCACCCTCGGGACCTAAATCTATAATATAGTCAGCAACTTTGATTACATCTAAGTTATGTTCGATGACTACTACTGTATCCTTATTATCTACTATTTTCTGTAAAATTGCAAGAAGACGCTTGATATC
>CALVJZ010000114.1 GCA_944332465.1 uncultured Bacilli bacterium
TTCTTTTCCACCATCATTTGTTATTTTCTTTTTTACAACTTCTTTTCTTTCAATATTTTGTCTAATTTCTGCTCTTAATAGGAATGTTGTTACATCACGGTCTATTTTTTGTAACATTTCATCGAACATATCATAGCCTTCCATTGTATAGGCACGAAGTGGATCTTCTTGAGCATAACCTCTTAAGTGAATTCCTTCTCTTAAATGTGACATAGTATTGATATGTTCCATCCAATAATTATCTACTACTTGTAAAGTTATAGCTTTTTCAAATTCATCAGATATTTCTTTTGGTAATTCTTTTATTTTTTCTTCAAATTCTTCTGTAAGATGTTTTACTAGAAAATCAATTACATCTTCTTCACTCTTACCATCTATATCTGATACTTTAATATCTTTCTTTAATAAATTTTCATTTACATAAGTAGCGATTTCTTCATAATCTTTTTTACCTAAAACTCCTTCTGGAGCTAAATGTGATTTTACTAAGTCTTCCATATGATGTCTAAATGTATCTAATACCATTTCATGAATTGATTCATTATCTAAAATTTTGTTTCTTTTGGCATACATTATTTCTCTTTGATCATTCATTACATCATCATATTGTAGTAATTGTTTACGTATATCAAAGTTATTTCCTTCTACACGTTTTTGGGCAGTTCCAATAGAACGAGTAAATGTTTTACTTTGGATAGCTTGTTCACCAAGTCCCATGGATTTCATCATTTCACCAATTCTATCTGAACCAAATCTTACCATCAAGTCATCTTTCATAGATACAAAGAATTGAGTATAACCAGGGTCTCCTTGACGTCCAGAACGTCCACGTAACTGATTATCAATACGACGTGATTCATGACGCTCTGTTCCTACAACACATAATCCACCTAATTTTCTAATATCATCAGATAGTTTAATATCTGTTCCACGACCAGCCATATTTGTAGCAATTGTTACAGAACGTTTTTGTCCAATCTTTGAAATAATTTCAGCTTCACGTGCGTGATTTTTAGCATTTAATACTTCATGTGGAATATGTGCTTTTTTCAATAAATCACTAATTAACTCACTTGTTTCAATGGCAATTGTACCAATTAAGACAGGTTGACCTTTTTCATATCTATCTTTAACAAAATTAATAATTGCTTTATATTTTGCTTCTTTTGTAGCATATACTAAATCTGGTGCATCGATACGAATTATAGGTTTATTAGTTGGTATTTCAATAACATACATGTTATAAATGTTTCTAAACTCTTCTTCTTCTGTTTTTGCTGTACCAGTCATACCTGATAATTTTTTGTACATTCTAAATAAATTTTGGAAGGTAATTGTTGCTAGAGTCTTAGTTTCTTGATTAATTGTTACTCCTTCTTTTGCTTCAATTGCTTGATGTAGTCCATCAGAGTAAGCACGTCCTTTCATTAAACGTCCAGTAAATTGATCAACTATTACTACTTCATCATCTTGCACAACATAATCAACATCATTTTTCATAGCATAATTAGCACGCAATGCTTGGTTAATATAATGTACTAACGAAGCATTTTCTATATCATATAAGTTATTAATGTGAAAAGACTTCTCAGCTTTTTCTACACCTTTTTCTGTTAATGTTACAGCTTTTGTTTTTTCATCATATACATAATCTGCCTCTTTTGTAAGTCCTTTAGCAAATCTATCTGCATCTATATATAAATTTGCACTATTCATTTGTCCACCAGAAATAATTAATGGTGTTCTTGCTTCATCGATTAGTACTGAGTCAACCTCATCGATAATAGCAAAGTTTAATGGTCTCTGGACACGGTCTTCCTTACGAATAACCATGTTATCTCTTAAATAGTCAAAACCGATTTCATTGTTTGTTGAATATAAGATATCACAGTTATAAGCTTCTTGTTTTTCTTTAGATGATAAGTCTCTTGTATTAACACCTACTGTTAATCCTAGAAAACGATAAATATCTCCCATCCATTCAGCATCACGTCCTGCCAAATATTCATTTACAGTGATGACATGAACACCTTCTCCTGATAAAGCATTTAAATAACCAGGAAGTACACAAGTTAAAGTTTTTCCTTCACCTGTTTTCATTTCAGCAATGTTACCATAATGAATAGCAAGCCCACCAAGTATTTGAACATAGAAATGTTTTTCTCCTAAAACACGGTATGATGCTTCTCGTGCTGTTGCGAATGCTTCTACTAAAATATCTTCTAATGTTTCGCCATTTGCTAATCTTTCTTTGAACTCTTCTGTTTTAGCTTTTAATTCAGTATCTGTTAATTTAGAATATTCTTCATCTAAATCCATTATTTTATCAGCAAGAGCAGAAAATCTCTTTAATTCTTTATAATCATGGTCAAATAGTCTTCTTAATAGTTTCATCTTTCCATCTCCCTTAACTATTTATTTTACCAAAAAAAAAGGAAGAATAAAAGATTATTCTTCCAATTTCTTACTATTCAGCTTCAATTATGCCATAGTTTCCATCAGTTCTTTTATAAACAACTGCAGGTACATTTGTTTCGCTGTCTTTGTACATATAGAATTGGTGACCTAAGAGCTCCATTTGAAGTATAGCCTCTTCTTCATTCATTGGTTTTACTTCAACTTTCTTTCTCTTTAAGACCTTTTTCTCATCAACTGCATCATCTTCTATAGCAGAAAGTGCAAAATCACGATTTGTTTTTACTTGTTTAGACATTATACGTGTTTTGTTTTTTCTAATTTGTCTTTCTAGCTTGTCGATAGTTTTATCTACAGCTGCATAGAAGTCATCTTTTGCTTCTTCTGATCTTAAAATAAATGCTTTTAGTGGTATGGTAATTTCTACTCG
>CALVJZ010000115.1 GCA_944332465.1 uncultured Bacilli bacterium
CTCGATTCTTTTAATGCATCAAAACTATATGGATCTATCTTTAACATTGCCTTTATTATCATTGGCTCGGTAAATAGTTTTTCCTTAGATTTTTTTGCTAGCAATACCAAATTTTCGACACTTTCATGTGATGTTCCTGACATTTTACTTTCTTTATATGCTTTTACTATATCTGTTTCGTTTTCAAAATTTTTTCCTTCACAAAATTTTAGTAAATCAACATATAACAATCTTCCAACTACTTCGTTTTTTAAAAATATAGCTCTCTCTTTTTCATACTTAAACATTGATTTATCTTTTATTGCTGTTAACGATGATATAAAATTGGTGAATATTTCTGGCTTTTCATCATATAAGTCAAAAAATTCATCAAACCAGTTAGAATCTATTCCGTTCATTTTTCTATATAGTGGTGTATAAATTCCTTCAAATTCTTCTGGGCTTTCTTGTAGAAGAAAGTTTTCTTTGATTTTTTTTATACTGTTTTTGTCTTCTTCAACTATACTTTGAAATAAGTCTTGTTGCATTATTCGTCTGGCTTTTTTTACTTTATATTTATCCCCGTCTAATAGTTCCAAAGCAGAAATATAAGTCAATCTATCTCTTAACTCTGTAAGTTTTTGATCATCATTACTATTTACTAATAATGTGCTGAATAATTTGGGTAATTTTTGATATTTATCATAATATTTTTTTAAATCTTCGATATTGTTTATTTCTTCTCCATCAAAAAAGAATCTATCCATTACTTCTTTCGTTAATAGTTTTTGGTCTAGTAACCATTGATAAGTTGTAAATGCATTTTCGATATTGTAAGATAATAATTCATAGTTACTATGAATAATCAATTGTGTTGCTTCTTCTCTGGTGTAACCATTGTCCAACATTTTTTTCATATTTGTAATGAATTCTTCATAATTCATTTTTAAAAATATATTTGAATCAATGTTTTCTGAATCTGTAGCCTTACCGAGTTGATATAATACTGATTCACAATATGATGTTATTTTGTCCAGTTGTTCTGAAGAATATTGGTTCAACACTGGAGTGTCTTTAAATTTCTTAAAATCAAAAAATTCTAGAATTACTTGTTCTTTGGGATAGATTGTATTTCCCAAAATATAAGGCCCCCTATGCATTTGCTTTTTACGTTCTTTTTCTGGCATTTCAAGCATCTCGTCTGTAAATGGTATATCATATATAGTTATTGCTGTTGAATCGCCAATTATTGTTTTTAACTTGCTTAAATAATCTCGGGGGATACTCTTACTAGTTCTAAAATTAATTACTTTTATACTAGGAATATTTAAAATTTTATAAAGATTAAAGAATTCAATTGTTTTTTCGTCAAATCCTTCTTCACTATCTAGGGATGGAAAGTCTAAAAATGTTATTTCTTCAATATTAGGGCAATTATTAAAATTATTCCATCCTATGAATGGTATAGTACTTGAAAAAACTATTTTTTTTAAAGTTGGATTATTAGAAAAAACACCATTTATTATATATCCTATACTGTCTGGAACTCTAAATTCTTCATCTGTTCCAGTATACGAAAGTATTTGTATTTTATTTCCATACCCATCTAACATATATTTGCAATTTCCTTCTACAATTATCCCATTTTGTTTTTCTGCTTGATTAATTAACTTTTCTTCTAAACTTGTATTTTTACTTAGTTCTAACTCTTGTTCTATCATATTTGTTTTCCTTTCTTATCTATTATGATTTTTGGTGTCTATCACCATTTCTGATTCATTTACATAAATACTTTTTACTGTGTTAGCAACTGCATTCATTTTTATATAGTTTTCTTTTAATCACTCCCTATTTTCTTAATTTTATCATACAAAATAAAAAAGGTCACGATTGACCTTTTATTCTTGTTCTTTATTTACAAGTGATTCATAATACTCATATCTTGCTTTGGCATTTTCTTTGTTTTTACTAAGTAAGTGTTTAGCATTTTTTGATAGTTTTTCTAGGGAACGATATCTATCTTCTCCAAGGATAAATTCTTCATATTTACTGAAATCTCCTTTACTATCCATTTTAAATTCTTTTGTTTCTGGATTATAGTGGAAGATTGGGAAGTATCCTGATTGAGTTGCTTCTTTTTCTTCATTGATAGAGTTTTTCATTCCTTTAATTATACCTTGAGCAATACATGGAGCATAAGCAATAATAATAGATGGTCCATTATATTTTTCTGCTTCTTGTAGTACTTTTACAGCTTGCTGCGGATTAGCTCCTAGAGAAATAGTTGCGACATATACATGTGGATATGTTAAAGCAATCTTAGCTAAATCTTTTTTAGCAGTTTCTTTTCCTGCGGCAGCGAATTTAGCAACAGCTCCTTGTCTTGTTGATTTAGAAGCTTGTCCACCTGTATTAGAATATACTTCCGTATCTAATACCAAAATATTTACATTTTCTTTATTAGCTAAAACATGATCTATTCCATTGTAACCAATATCATATGCCCAACCATCTCCACCTATCATCCAAACAGATTTAGGCATAATAAAGTTCTTTAATGGTAAAAGTTCTTTAATTTTTGTTTCATCAATTATTTCAAGTAATTCTTTAGCTGTAGTTGGAGTAATGTTTTCACAATAATTTTTGTATGTTTCTTGTTGTGATTTTTTTACATCTTTTATGTTTTCTTTAATTAATGTTTTAATTCTTTCTTTAATTGCCTCATCTGCTATTTTCATACCATATCCAAATTCAGCATTATCTTCGAATAATGAGTTTGCCCAAGGAACTGAATATGGTGTTGATGGAGTTGATGCTCCATAGATAGAAGAACATCC
>CALVJZ010000116.1 GCA_944332465.1 uncultured Bacilli bacterium
GATTCTGGTGAAGATAAAATGGAAGTTGCGCGAAAAAGAGAACATAAGTCAGCTATGGAAATTGCAAAATTTTATACTGATGCATTTTTTGATGATTTTAAGTTAGTTAATTGTAAAATGCCTGAAATTGTTTCACCTGCAACTGATAACATTTCTGAATATATTAAAATAATTAGTGTTCTTATAGATAAAGGTTTTGCTTATTTATCTGGAGGTAATGTTTATTTTGATACAGCTAAATTAGATGATTATTATGTCTTAACAAATCATCAAGAAGATAGTTTGGTTGTAGGTGCACGTGAAGGTGTTGAAGAAGATAGCAATAAAAAGAATCAAGCTGATTTCGTATTGTGGTTTACAACTAGTAAATTTGAAAATCATGAATTATTGTGGGATTCACCCTGGGGAAAGGGATATCCAGGTTGGCATATTGAGTGTAGTGGAATATCTATTAAATATTTAGGGGAGTATTTAGATATTCATGGTGGTGGAGTTGATAACATTTTTCCACATCATACTAATGAAATTGCTCAGAGTGAAGCATATTTGGGACATAAATGGTGTAATTATTGGTTTCATAATGAGCATTTATTAGATGAAACTGGTAAAATGAGTAAATCGACTGGAGCAATTTTAACAGTAACAAAATTAAAAGAATCAGGTTATGACCCTCTTGCGTTTCGTTTTATGTGTTTAAATTCTCATTATCGTAAACAATTAGTTTTTTCTTATGATGCTTTAGAACAAGCACAAACTACTTTAAGAAAATTACGTAATCGTATTTCTAATTTATCTGATGATGGTGAGATTGATGAAAATAAATTTGAGATTTATCAAAATAAATTCAAAGCTGAATTATCTAATGATTTAAATACAGCTAATGCTTTATCAGTTTTGTACGAGGTTTTAAAAGATGACACGTTAACTAACGCAACTAAATTGGAGTTGGTTAAGAATTTTGATAGTGTTTTGTCTTTAGATTTAATTCAAGATAAAAAAGAAGTTAAAAACGAAGAATATATTTTAGAACAAATTGCGAGAAGAAGTGAAGCTAAAAAGAATAAAGATTTTGCTTTGGCAGATAGTATTCGAGATTCTTTACTAGAACAAGGCATACGACTAATTGATAGTAGGGATGGTACTACATATGAGATTATTTAAGGTTAAGTAAATATTTTTTAGGAATAATAGATTTATCTAGGAGATAATTATAAAAAATAGAAAATTTTATATATAAGGGACAAGCATCTTTTTTATTCCTAGTATGAGAAAAGATTAGAGCTTTGTCCTTTTTATATTATTTTAGTATCTTTTGTTATTTTTTATAAATTAAGGTTGGTGATTGTTTTGAAAGTTGTTGAAGTAAATTCTTTAGTATTAGCGTATTTAGGTGATACAATTTATGAGAATTATGTTAGACATTACCTTGTTAAAAAGAATATTGGTCATGTAGACTTATTACAAAAAGAAGCAGTACGTTATGTTAGTGCTAAAAATCAGGCAAGTTTTTTGAAAAAATTAATTGATGATGGTTTTTTGTTAGATGATGAAATTGATGTGGTAAAAAGAGCAAGAAACTATAAAACAACTAGTCATCCAAAAAATTGTGATGTAGTTACTTATAAATATGCTACGGGTTTAGAAGCTTTGCTTGGTTATTTAGATTTGAGTGGTAAAAAAGAAAGAATAGATGAGATTATGAATTATATTTTGGAGGGATAATGATGTTAGTATATGGAAGGAATGTGGCGTTAGAAGTTTTAAAAAAGCCAAAAAATGTAAAAAATGTTATTTTACAACAAGGTTTTGATGATAAAAGAATTTTATCGTTAATTGAAAATAGTAAAATTCCAGTTAGAACGGTGTCAAAAAAAGAAATTGATCATTTGGCAGACGGTGTTCACCAAGGTATAATTCTTTATATACGTGACTACCAATATTATAATTTGGGTAGATTTTTAGAGTCTAATGCTTCTTTTGTGGTTGCTTTAGATCATATCGAAGATCCACATAATTTTGGAGCAATTATTCGTACTTGTGAAGCAGCTGGTGTAGATGCAATTATTATTCCTAAAGATAGGCAAGTTCCTGTTAACGCTACTGTTATGAA
Organism: uncultured Bacilli bacterium; assembly: GCA_944332465.1. Classification (GTDB taxonomy): domain Bacteria; phylum Bacillota_I; class Bacilli_A; order RF39; family UBA660; genus Faecimonas. Next base: position 2,111 of record CALVJZ010000116.1, read on the forward strand.
GACTAGTGTTGGTACTTTAGACAATGTAAAAGTAATTCAAGTTTCTAATTTAGCTACTACGCTTGATACTTTAAAAGATAATGGTTTCTGGGTGGTGGGAACTGCTTTAGAAGATAGTGTTGATTATCGTGATATTGATTATTCTGGGAAAATTGTTTTAGTTATTGGTAATGAAGGTTTTGGAATATCAAATATTGTTAGGAAAAAGTGTGACTTTGTAGCAAAAATTCCAATGTATGGCACTACAAATAGTTTAAATGCATCTGTTGCTAGTGGAATTATGATTTATGAGGTGGTTCGTAATAGAAAGTAGAGGATATTATGAATTATTTGGATTACAATGATAATGAGCTTTTATATATGGTTAGTGAAGATACAGATTATAGTTATGATATTTTATATAAAAAATATTTACCTATTATTAAATCTTTTGCTAAAAAGTATGTAAGTCTTGTTAGACAATCAGGTGGAGATTTTGATGATTTAATACAAGAGGGATATCTTGGACTTCACAATGCTATTTCAAGTTATAAAGATGGTTGCAATACAATATTTTATACTTATGCTTGTATATGTGTTGAAAGAAAAATGCAAGCTTATTGTAGAGGCCTTATGTCCAAAAAAAATTCTACTTTAAATTTAGCTTTACCTGATATCGAATATTCTGTTAATGTAGTACAAGATTC
>CALVJZ010000117.1 GCA_944332465.1 uncultured Bacilli bacterium
GGAAAAGGATTTGGAGACGGTGTAGAAGATTTTTTCCAAGGTATAGTAAACTGGTTTAATTCAGAGGGTGTTAGAACTGCAAATGACTATGAAATGGTTTATATTATTAAAGCTTTACAAGAAGATGGTGTAGGATTAAATACTACTTATGAAATCGGTCAAACAATGGGAAATATCACACCTTCCGTAGCAATTGGTTTATTGACAACGCCATTAATAGGTAGTATTAGTGCTGGTGTATCCGCTGGAGGAAATGCCTATGCTAGTTCACTTGCTGACGGGTATACTCAACCAGAAGCTTTACTATATGGAGTACTAACAATGTCTTCAACCGCTCTTTTAGAAAAAGTAATGAGTGGTATTCCAGGATTAAGTGATATCCAAGTAACAGGAATAAAGTCTCTATTAGCAGCATCAGTCCAATCAGGTGCGAAGGGTGCTATTCAACCAATAGTTGATGCCATCATGCGTAGTGCTATATTTCAAGAAGAAATTGATATTGACGAATTAATCACTAAGTGTGGAACAGCTGCTGTTTATAGAGCAATTACAGCTGGTGTATTTAATAGTGGAAATCTTGTAATAAATGCTAGTTCAGAAAGTCTAAAAAAACTTTCACAAGAAAAAGGTTTTGATCAAAATATTATTAAAGAGAAATTCTTAAATGGAAATACAATAGTTGATAAAACAATAAAAAATAATGTTGCTAAATTAGTAGATAAAACTAATATATCTGAAAAAAATATATATAAAATAATCTCAAAATTCCAAGAAAAAGCTGGAACTACTATGAAAGAAGCAAGCACAGTTATAGCTGGTCAAGCCTTAGTTTTCGCTAATTCAGCTAAAAATATTGGCCTAAAATTTGCTAATAATATTAATGCTGATGAAGTGGTTTATGGAACTTTATGTTGTGAACTAGGAGCAGAGGCAAACTATGAAAAGATGGAAAAGGAAAAATCTGCTAATATTGAAACACTTAATGTAGCCAAACAAACAACTGTAACAGATAAAGATAACACAGCTTTAAATACTGCATTAACCGTCATGACCTCTGATATGATTGAAGATAAAACACAAAGAAGCGTTATCGCAACATTAGCAATGTGTAGTACTAATTTTACCGAAGAAGAAATAGCAAATAAAGAAGCATGGAACAATAACATTAATGAAATTAGTTCTGCTGTTGAACAATATAATAAAGAGAACAATACAAATTATACATTCGATGTTGATGCTATAAATGAATTAATGAATGATGAAACAGAGTTTGCAAGAATACAAAATGAAGTAACTGCAATTAAAGAGGGTATGACAATAGAAAATGCATAAAAAAGAGTATGAAAAAAATTCACACTCTTTTTATTTGTATTTATAATGTTTTTCCTTTTCCATAGAAATATTTAAAATAATACCCACTAAAATCATATAAGAAAGTAAACTTGATCCACCATAAGAAATAAATGGAAGGGTAATTCCTGTAATAGGTAGTAGACCAACAGTCATTCCAATATTTTGTACTTGTTGAAATAAAAGCATTCCAACAATACCAGCTAAAATATATTTATCAGTATCAAGTATCTTTCTTTTTGCTAGTAAGATAATTTGAACATCAAAATAAACAATGATACCAAGTAAAATAATAACTCCAAACAATCCAAAATTAGAGGCAAAAACCGCAAATATAAAATCAGTTGAACTTTCTGGGAAGTAAATTGGTGTCTCGTTAAAACCATGTCCAAATATTCCCGCCGAACCGATGGCAGCAAGTGCATTTTCTAGTTGTAATCCTGTACCACTTTGCCAATTAAAAATACGTTCAAAACGGTAAAATAAATTTGTTCCAAATAAATCAATAAATAAATCTTGCTTTAAAAAGAAAAGTCCAAAAATACTACTAAGTAATAAAGCTAAAACTCCCCCCGCAATTAAAAACCAACGAATCCTAATACCTGATGCAAACATCATACAAAAATAAATAATTAAATAAATTAATACAGCTCCTGTATCTGGTTGTAAAAACGTGAGAACTGATGGAATTAAGACAATACCCAATGTTTTTAAAATAAAAATAAATTCTTGCCCAACACTAGGATTTTTATAATCACTTCTAAAATTATGAATCATAGTAGCTAACATTAACATAATAAATATTTTCATAAACTCACTAGGTTGTATTGTCCCAACACCTGGAATAGAAAACCAACATTTACTATTATTAACAGGTTCTGCAAATAATAAAAGACCTAGTAACAAAATATTGCCAAAGATATAAAGAAAAATAGTATGTCGGTATAAATATTCATTCTTCATATGAATTAAAAAAGCTACTAAACCAATACCAACTATATACCATATCCCTTGTTTTAAAGCTAAATTACCTAGCTCACTAGATGTATAAGTTAAGGCACTATAAATAGTAATAATACTGATAATTGCCATCATACATATAGGAATTAAAATCTTTTTATTAAGTTTTTTTACTATCATAAATACCTCCTCGCTATATATTATACCAAAAAAATAAAAAAATATATTAAAAAAAACAAGTGAAAAAAATGTATTCACTAGACTAACTCCTTGACAATAAAAAAAAGAAAAAGATACAATAAAGGTAAGAATAGTAGGTGAGAGTATGAGTGATTTATATACCAGTATGGGTGGTGCCGAAACAAATAAAATAGAACAGCAAAAAAATACCACTATTTCCTTAAATAGTAATAATACCTCATATCAAGAAGTAGAAACAGAAATAATGGATTTATCAACGCCTCAAGAACAATTAACAGACACTG
>CALVJZ010000118.1 GCA_944332465.1 uncultured Bacilli bacterium
TTTTAGCTTTCTTCTCACCAATACCCTTAAATAGACCACTTGCTAAAAACTCTACAATACTATCTTTATCTTCTGGCTTACATCTTTCATAACTAGAAACACTAAACTGTACTCCATATTTAGGATGTTCAACCATTTGTCCAAAAAAAAGATAGGTATCCATATCATTAAGTTCATGAAAATACCCTGTAAAAGTAATAGTTTTATCTAAAAATGTTGTTAAATCTTCACAATTAGTCTCTCTAACTTTAAAAAGGCCAATATGATACCCATTACTATTTTGATAGATACTTCTTTGATAATGTCCTTTGATATAGATATCCATAATCTCCTCCTTTAATCCCAATCTATTCTCCTAAATTCTACTTCCCTACGATATGTTTTTTGTAAATTACCTAATTCATCCTCAGATACAGCTGGATAAGTTTCTATAACCCATTTATCTAATTTTTTACTTTGCTGCTGCAAAGAAGTATAAGCCTGTTGTCCAAAAGATAAAGCTTCTTGTAATGCAGGAGAAATATCCATAGATTCAAAATTCTTTAATCCACCACTTAAAGAGCGTATTTCTTCACCATAATCTATTATCATAGAATATAATTCTACAGATCTAGAAATTGCTTGATTCATCTCACTAGTTTCATTAATCATCCCAGAAAACAACTCATCTATAGCATCGTCTTCTAAACTATCAGGTAAAGTTTCTGGATCAATTGCTAAACTAGTTAAAGTAATTTTTCGAGAATCATTATAATACCATTTATCCTCAGTACGTGGTCTAGTAATTTTATATTTAGAATCTAAAGAATGATAACAAGCAACACCTTTTTTATATGTTGGCAAAGTCTCCATATTATCAAGTAATGTAATATCAAAAGTACTAGAAGTATAATAAACATCACTTGTAAAGTCAGCATCTTCATCCAAAGTAACCTCTGAAATACCTAATTTTTTTAACTTATCAACTACTGGCAACATCTTTGGAACATCATCTTCATGTTCCCGTAAATAATGATAAAAATTAGCAATAGGAACGTTATCCCAAGAAAATAAAAAAGGATAGATAAGTGGAGCACCTTTTACATAATACCGAGAAGCTTGTCTTTTTTCAATAATAGCTTGAAAGAAATCCTGATGTTTTTCATAAAACTCTTTAACATCATTAGGCATCATAAAAACTTTCTTACCCATTGCAATCGCATCTAAAAGTTTTCCCACATCTCTATTACGATGTTTTTTTAAAATTCTTTCCAACCCATCATTAAATTCGTCTAAATCATCATAAAATGAAACTAATAAATCTAAACTATCAATACTTATTTTTTTATCAAAATCCATATTTATCTCCCTAAAAACTAGTCTTTATTTTTCTTGGCTACATACCCTTTTTCTTCTTCTCTTTTATTATCATCATTATCTTCTACTGACTCTTCTTCCAAAACTTCATCTAAAGAATCATTATCTTCTTCAGATAAAACTTCATCATCTTTTAAATCTTCTTTTTTTACTTTCATAAATTTTTGAAACATAAAGTTATCCATAAATATCCCTACTTTCTAACTTTATTTTAACAAAGTTACTTCACCAATACAATATGGGTAACTAACCTCTTTAATTTTTGCTTTAACAAAAGTATTATGTTCTATTTTCCCAACTATTTTAACATGTAAATAATTATCAGTATGTCCATAACTATAACCATCTCTAAACTCTTCTACTAATACAACAACATCACGTCCTATAAAAGAAGAAAAATAATTATTTTCTAACTCTTTTGACACTTCAAGTAATCTTTTAGCTCTTTCTTTTTTAATTTTTGGATCAACATGACCTTCTAACTCCATTGCTTTAGTACCACGTCTTTCACTATATGGAAAAACATGTATTTTACTAAATCCAATTTTTTTACATGTCGCTATTGTTTCTAAAAAATCTTCTTCCTCTTCACCAGGAAACCCTACAATAACATCTGTTGTTATTGCCATAGTAGGTCTTACACTTTTTATTTCTTTAATCTTTTTAAAGAAATAGTCTAAATCATACTTACGATTCATTAACTTTAATATTTTATTACTTCCTGCTTGTAAAGGAATATGCATATGATCGACAATTACTTCATTATCTCTCATAACTTCTAAAACTTCATCAGTAAGTTCTGTAATTTCTATAGACGAAATTCTAAGTCTTTTAAGTCCTTCTATTTTCACAACTTCTTTTAATAAATTTGCAAAATTAGTACCTAAATCAACACCATAATTACCTGTATGTATTCCTGTTAAAACAACTTCTTGATAACCATTACTAACTAAATCTTTAATTTCTTTTAAAACAACATCTAACTTTTTACTACGACATTTACCACGTACATAAGGAATAATACAATAACTACAAAAGTTTTCACAACCATCTTGTATCTTAACAAAAGCTCTCGTTCTACCAGGGAAACTATTTATATACATATCTTCAAACTCATAAGCGACATCTTTATATAAATCTCTTATTTCCTCACGTTTTAAAAACCATTCATCAATTAAATCAACAACCTTAGATTTATCTTTATTACCAACAACAATATCTAATCCATCTAATCTAAAATCATGATTTGCTTCAATAAAACACCCTAACGCAACAACACAAGCATCAGGATTCATACGTATTGCTTTACGTATCATTTTTCGTGATTTAATATCACTAGTATTAGTAACAGTACAAGTATTAATTATATAAACATCACATA
>CALVJZ010000119.1 GCA_944332465.1 uncultured Bacilli bacterium
CATTAAATCCTGCAAGCCATAATTTAACTACTATTGAAAGTATAAGTACAACAAGTGATACTATACTAAATGTTACTTCTTGAGGATTTATTATTTTTTCAATACTAGATTTGCCAAGTTCAAAGCCCATAAGAAATATTAGAAATGCAACTACTAAAGCACTTATATACTCCATCCTACCATGTCCGAAAGGATGCTCTGCATCTACTGGTTTATTTGCAAGTTTTGCACCTAAAATAGTAACAATATTAGAACTTGCATCAGATAAGTTATTTATACCATCAGCCATTATTGAAACAGAATTAGATAAAACTCCTATAAAAAACTTCGATACAGATAGAATAATATTGCAAATTATACCTACTATTCCAGATACAATACCATATCTTTCTCTCTTCTTTAATTCTGGTAAATCTTTATTTTCCACAAATAATTTTAAAATAAGTTCTCCCATAACTCCACCTTCATATTATTATTTATTATTTAATTTTTTATTTTAATATATTGCTTCAATAATTTATTTTAACCTTTGATATATACTTATATCTATTTTGTTTTCCAAAAAATCTTTTAATTTCAAATTATTTTTTATTATTAATTCTTTTTGCTCTTTTTTTAGCTTTTTTAAATGATATTCTAATTTAGATGCAGTAGATCTAGACATGCTTTCCCATACCGCTTCTAATTTTTTAGGAGTATGCTTTAATGTGTATTTAGCACATTTTTCAGTCTTATTAAAATGTTCTTTCATTCTTCTTTCTAAATCATTTGTAATTCCTGTATAAAGCGAATTATCTATGCATCTTATTATATATGTATAATACATCAAAAACTTTCTTTAAACCTTTCGTATTACTTCATTTACTACTTCATCTATATTAATACTAGATACTTTTTCTATAAATTCATCTAAATCTTTTTCAGAAAAAATTAGTTTTCTATTTTTCATATCTTCTTTTAAATTCTTTTCTTTTTTATTTTTCTCAATATTCTTTATAAGTCTATCTCCAAAAATAGAAAAATCAATATTATATTTTTTATTTAAATAATCATTCTTTTTTTCATAGCTATAATATAAATCTCTAACAAAATCTTGATATGTAATATTTTTAATATATTCTTTTTTAAAAAATTCATTAAAAAATAAATAATCAGTAAATAGATGTAAAAATACTCCTTTTTCAAAATCTGTTTCTACTTTATTTTCTTTTAAATATAAATCTAATCTTACTTTTCCTTGTAAGTACTTTTCCAAATTACTAGTATTTGTTTCAGCTGTATAATGTGAGACTTTTTTATCTGTTACTAAATCAGGTGCAACTATTCCATTATAAAAACTTCTCTCATCTATAATTATGTCTTTTTCTGAGTTGTTTTTATATTTTTGTTTTTCTATATACTTCTTTCCTATTGCTAAGTGAATATTAAATCCTGGCATATAAACTCCTTATATTAATAAAGTAATATATAATAATTTCCTTCTATTATATAAACTTTATTTAATTTTTACAATATAAAAAGTTGAAAACTTTTGTTTTCAACTTTTATTTTAACTTAAAAATAAATTATATTTTTACTATCTCCATTCTTTTATACTTTGAGCGTCTTTAAAAGAATCTTTTATCTCATCATAAGTTTTTCCTCTTAATCCAGTATATTCTGCATATACTTTATTGTCTTCCTCACTAAATTTAATATAACCATTTTCCGCATCTTCTTTAAGATTTAGTATTTCCTCTGTTGGGTTTTCAAACTCTACAAAACTTGATGTGCATTTATCTCCTTTGTCAAAAATAAAATAAAAAGTTGCTACCTGATCACTATCTTCATATGTTTGAGTAACTGCTAACATTTTATTTTCTGAAGAACGAAATGCAGGATTAAAGAATTGAATATTGTTTAAGTAAATACCTAAAACTACAAGAATAAGAACTAATATAATAGCAATTATAATTACAATTTTTTTCTTCATAATTTTTTCCTCCGTATATTATATTTTCTATATATTACCATTAAAAAAATTATTTTTCAACATTTTCTTACCATTTTTTTGAAATTTCTCTTGATTATTTTAAAACACTATGATATATTAAAGTAAATTTTTGGAAATTAGTATGGAATTTTTTTCTATAACACTTTATAATTATTTTCACATACGGTATTAAAGAGGGGGTTTTCACTACTATAGGAGAATAACATATGAAATCTAAAAAAATTTTACTGATTGCACTTATATGTATGCTTGTTACATGCACTAATGTACCTGCATTTGCAGCCGAACACACCACAAATGAGGTTGATACCATTGCAGCTTCTGTTGAACCAAAAGCCGCAACTTTGGTTACTTCCGGACATTTTAAAACATCTGGAAAAAGCAATAACTTCTATATCAGTGGTGGAGCTGTCAAGGCTTTTTATCTGACATTGACTGGGGACTCTAACAGTTATGTCAACTTTACTGTATACCGGGGTTCTACACCTGTCTGGAACGGAAGCTATAAAGCTAATGGAGACATGCACACGAAAACGCTCATTCCTATGTTAGCAGGAAATTATCACATTGAATTCAACACAGCGTCTTCGAAAACAATTATCTACGCAATGTCTTGGAACGCATAAGCAACTTTTTGATTTTATTAGCAACTAATTAACACACACCCCCTCTTTGATATAAGGTGGCAGTTCATGGCTTACATG
>CALVJZ010000120.1 GCA_944332465.1 uncultured Bacilli bacterium
CGACATGTATAAAATTTTCTAATAATTTCACCTCCTACCTTATTATTCGAAAAAAGTAGAAGTTTTCCTGGAAAATATAAAAAAAAATAACCTTTCGGTTATTCTTCTTGAAACTTTTTAAATGATGGTATAAATCGTTCAATAAATTTATATTCATCACGGTCTTTGATATATAAAAATCCTAATATTGAAAATACTACAGCCCCTATAAAATTTACCATTAAGTCTTTCATAGTATCAATTAAACCAATGTCTAAGTATCCACCTTCGATTGTGGTAACTTTAGTTGAATTGTTACTATAGATTTCAGTTTTATTTATATTATCTATAGTAATTGGATCACTTTCATTATTAGTATCTAATTTATTAGAAGATATTTTTTCAACTATTCTATCTTTTTGCATATCATAATCAAGTGATTTATCAATTGTGAATTCACAGAACTCCCATAAGACTCCAATAGTCATAGAAAAACAAAAAGCAACTAAGGAAACAAAAACAGGTGTCATCTTAATATGAAAACGTTCTACTCTATTTAAAATATCAATTAATGAAAAACCAATAGCGGCAGATAGGAATCCATTTAAAGTATGAAGCATTGTATCCCAGTGTTTAAAAATACCATAGAAGTTTTGTATTTCACCTAATATTTCAGCAGCAAATATAAATAGATAAATAATAATTTCTAAAGTTGCGGGTAACTTTACTTTAAAAGTTCTAGAAACAATTGTTGGTAAAGTAAATAAAATTAGAGTTAAAAAGCATAATGCAACACTGTGCCAGTTTCCTTTCATTGCTTGGTCTACCATACATAAAATAACTAAAAATCTTAATACCAGGTATACGGTAATATTAATTTTTCTTTCTCTTTTTAATTTTTTATTCTTTTTTTGTACTTCCGTCATAAATCTCCTTATTCTTCAAATAATTTTTTAGCATTTGTTTTAGGAATCAACATTTTTACTGATTGATTAACCTTAAATTCAAAAACAGGTCCTTTATGAGGATATTCCTCTCCATCAATACACCATGATGTCTTTGGTTTATCTAAAAATTCAATTTTAAAATTATTAGTTTGATAATATGTAATACCAGGAACTTCCTTAACATCTTTCATGGTAACTTGAACTAACATTCTTAAAATATCTGCTTTTGTTTTAGGGTTAGCTAAAGCTACTTCAAACATATTATCATCCATTTTGACATCATAATAAATATCATCTACACCTGCTACACGAGATGAGTTGGTGATAAAGAAGAAAGAATACTTACCTTCATGTTCTTTGCCGTCTACATAATATTTTACGTTATATTTGTGTATCTTATTACGTAATTGTCTTAATCCATATAAAATATATGCAATTTTTCCATACTTTTTCTTTAAGGACCTAGGTGTACTGTAAGCCATATCAATATAGTCTCCTAAGCAAGCTACATAAACAAAAGGAGTATCATCAACATAACAAACATCTACTTTCTTTCTTACACCTTGTAATAACATTTCTAAGTTTTTTTGATAATCTTTAGTATAACCATACATGTTTGCTACATCATTAGTAGTGCCCATAGGAAGGTTGGCAAGAACTAGTCCTTTTTTTCGTTGAATATCGCCTGTTACAACCTCATTTAATGTTCCATCTCCACCGGCACTAATTACTAAATCAACATCATCCTCTAATTCTTTAACTATTCTAGTAGCATCTTTAGGTCCTTTCGTATACTTTATTTCAGCATCATATCCATATTTACGTAAGATATCATAAAAAGATTTTTTACTACCTAAACTTTTTACCTTACCACTTTCTGGATTCATAATTATAATACATTTTTTCATAGCTTCGCTCCTTGATAAGTGTATTGTATCACATTTTTTATTTTTAGTATATTTATTATAAATTATATTAACTTTGGTGTTTTCAGTTTTTTTGTTTTTATTGTTATTTTTTCCATAATGTGTTATAATCTATATTACTTTTATGGATATTTATTAAGGAAGGTGTCTTATGGGATTTTTATGTTTATTCTTGCCAGCAAGTATTAGTATTTTGGTAAGTGAAAAATTACAGAAAGAAAAAAGAAGTAATCGTGACTTAGTAATAAGTTATTTAGGTTATACTTTTATTATTACTTTAATTATGAATATTATTTATTATTATATTAATTCTAGTAAAATTAATTATTTTACAGAAGAAATATTTACATTTGGTTTTTCTATACAATATATGTTAATTAGTTTAGGTGTTGCGATTGCTAGCGCATGCTTGTTATTTATTATTTCTAAAGTAGTACAGATAGATATTGTGGTAAAGGAACGTAAAAGAAAACGTGAAAGTAAAAAAATTTATGAAGAAGATCTTCAATATTTTGCGAAAAATTATAAAAGAAAGCATTAAGATATTAGTTATATTATTATTTTTTAGTGCAATTTTCTTATCAATGGCTATACGTCTTGGTACTAGTTGGGCTAAAGAAAATTATAACTATTCATCTTTTGATGAAATATTATATACATTAGGTACTTCTGTTACTACAGCTAGTAAAGGTGTGTTGGATGATTTCTTTACTAGTAACATTTATCCTCCATTAACAACTACTTTAATTATATTTGGTTGTTTTATACTGATTTATGTTTTATATAAAATATTTGTTAGGAAAACCAATATTCAGTTAAGACTAATATTATT
>CALVJZ010000121.1 GCA_944332465.1 uncultured Bacilli bacterium
TACTTTAAGAACAATAAGTTTTAAAGTTGATAAAATTAAAGCTAATATTCTTACAAAAGATTTTGCTTTTTTACTTTTATAAAGACTATCACCTGGTAATAAATCTTTTAAGATTGGTAAACGTTTAATATTATATATAAATGAGTTTATAGCATAAGTAATATCTATCTTAAAAGATGTTTTTAAACTATTTATCATTATTATCATCCTTTAAGCTAGCAATAATTTTATCTTTATATTTTTTGGTATTTAAATTTTTCTTTTCAATTAATTCTAATTGTTTATTATTTAATATTACTATTTCATCACATAAGTCTAAAGCAAGTTCTAAGATATGAGTAGAAAATATTAAAACATGATCTTTTTTCATTTTACGTAATACTTCTTTCATTTCTTCTTGAACAACAATATCTAGTGATGTTAATGGTTCATCTAATAATAATACTTTAGGGTTTGCGATAAAGTTAATTAATAATTGCATTTTATTTTTCATACCATGAGAATAATCTCTTAATAGTTTATCTTGATCTTCTTTATTTATTTTTACTAAATCAAAGTATTCGTCTATAGTTTTTTCTTCTTTAAGTCTATCTTTATTAATTTCTAAAAAGAATGTTAAGAATTCTCTTCCTGTTAAAAATTCAGGAACAGTTGGTGTTGATATTACATAACCTATATCGTCTGTAGATAGATGATGTTCTTGATATTCATCGTTTAATAATATTTCACCAGAGTCTATTTCAACATCTTCATTAATACAATTAAAAAAAGTTGTTTTACCTGCTCCATTACGTCCAATAAGTCCATATATTTTACCTTCTTCAAAAGTAAAATTAATATTTTTTAAAACCTCTTTTTCGGCAAAGGATTTTGTTAAGTTTTTAATAATTAATTCCATAAATTCCTCCTTGTTGTTATTATAACATTTAAAAAAAGAATTAGGTATAACCTAATCCAAATTATTAATATTTATTTCTATATAGTCTCTGACATATGAATCATCACTTTTAATTCTTTCTTTATCAGCTACAACATAGTTTTTAAATGTTGGTAATTCTTTTTCAAGTTCACGCTTAGAATCTAAATCCTTTTTTTCTCTTTCAGTTATAGTTTGATCTAGTTCTTTTTGCTCTAAAGCAGAAATATCTTCCGTAGTACCAATTCTTACTAAAGAATTATTTTTTTCTTTTATTTCATATTTTACAATAAATTCTCTTTCAGAATTAAATGGTTTAGCAGTCATTAAGATGTAATTACTTCCCATATTACAACCAATATAAGTAACATCATATTGTGCTTCATGATAACTTTTATTAACTGCTTCAGCATAATCTTTACATTGTTTCTTTCTGTTACCATTTGTAACCATAGCACTTACTTTGTCTTCTTCTTCTTTAGTCTTTGGTTCATCAGCTTTTACACTAATATCTACAAAACTTAAAAGTAATAAACTTATTATAAATAAAACTGTTATTAAGACAGCACTGTAAATATTAGTTCCACCCTTTTTTTGGCATAAAGCTAAGAATGATTCTAAGTCTAAGTTAGAGTTATCATCTTTTAATTTCTGTGTCTTCTTGGTCGCTTTATTTATGTACCAAGAATTAAATTTCATACCAGATATAATAGCACATATTACTATGACAATAATGGCAGCTATTTTTAAAAATGGTATAAAGTTTGCTGATAAAAACAAAACAATAACCACTAATATTAAGAACAATCCTATTAAATATTGTTTTCGATATATTAAATATGAAAAGTTAAACAAACAAGCTGGTAGAGAAAAACCTTCTCTAGAGATAACAACATAGTTTGCTCCTACATAGGCCATTCTACGTTGTTCTGCTGGAATGGAATTAGAATTTATAATCTCTTCAGGAGTCATAATTTTTTTAGGTGTTTTACCTAAGAAATATAAAACTATGACAATAATTACAATTGGTACAGTCGCAACACCGAAGACAATAGCTGCATTATATAAAAATATACTAAGTTCTTTAGTTATTAAATTTTTAGCTAATACTGAAGTTAAATATAAAATTCCAGCAATAGCAAGTGATAAAAGTGGTGCTGGCCAGTATAAATATCTAGTCTTTTTTTGTTTATTAGAGGAAGAAGACATTAAGGCTTCATACTGTTCTAAGTCATTATTAAAATACATATTATTATTTTGTTTCTTTTTCTTCTTTGGTGATGAAGATAGACTGTCTTGTTCTTCTTCATTTTCTGGTGCTTTCCAGAATTTTACTGGTTCTTCTGGTTCTTGAGGTTCTTCAGCTACTACATCTAAAAAAGCACCACAGTTTGTACATATTCTATCAGTTTCTTGTAAAGGCTCTCCGCAATTTGGACATCGTTTCAATTTATTCACCTCTACTTTCCTATTAAAAGTATATCATTTTTTATTTTATTTAGGAATATCATTTTTTTAATTGACACATTTTTACATGTTAATTATTTTGTTAACCCAAAAAAGAGCTTATGCTCTTCTTTTTCTAAAAGTAATTCCAAATATTATACCACCTGCGACTGCTATCAATCCTCCGATAACGATAAATAAATAAGAATTCATATTGGTATCAGGTACATTTACTAGTGGGGCATTTTCTAAGACAACACTACTTTCACCATTTTCTTCTACACTAACACGCAT
>CALVJZ010000122.1 GCA_944332465.1 uncultured Bacilli bacterium
TTTGGTGTTAAATATTCATTTGCAACTCTAATAGCATTAGGTATACCACTTCTTAGGGTGTCATAGGTATCAACTAAGAAGACACAGTTATCAGGATTACTTTTAGCGTATTCTAAGAATGCTTCATATTCATCTTTATCTTCTGTTACAAGGGAATGGGCCATTGTGCCTAGTACAGGAATACCGTATTCCATACCAGCATAAGTATTTGATGTTCCACTACATCCTCCAATATAAGCACATTTACTTGCTTCAACTGCTGATTCTATACCTCTTGCACGTCTTGCGCCAAACTCCATAACAGGAATATCACCAGCTTCTTTAGTAATACGTTTAGCAGCAGTTGTTACAAGTGCATTATGGTTAAAGTTGGTAAGCAATGCCGTTTCTAATAATTGAGCTGTAATAATATCAGCTTTAATAGTTAATACTGGTTCATTTGGAAATACTACAGTTCCATCTGGTACAGCATATACATCACCTGTAAATTTTAGATTACTTAGAAAATCTAGGTATTCATCACTAAATTTTCTTAAACTTCTTAAATACTCAATTTCTTTTTCGCCAAAGTGAAAGTTTTCGATAAATTTAATTGTTTCATCTAATCCTCCACTTATTGTATATCCTCCATTAAAAGGATTCTTTCTAAAGAAAATATCAAATACTACTTTCTCATCTTGTTTTCCTTCATCAAAATATGTTTGTCCCATTGTTAATTCATAAAAATCTGTCATTAATGTTTTATTATTCATAATATCAATTCCTCTCTTTTTTACATTTTATTAATATCAAGTTTTAAAAAAATTATTTCTTAACTAATTGTATTCCTTGTAACTTCATTAATAGTTTAGCAGCATCAACATATTCTCCTCTGTTTTCTTCATTGAATGTTGCGATGGCATCTTCATGTACAATAATATCAACATCACGATTCCACTGATCATAGTAATTAGAAAGTCCCATAATTCCATTAAAATCACAAATATCTGTACAGCAGCCCACTTCTTCAACCTGCTTAATATTATTTGCATTGGCAATCAATTCTCTAAATTCAGGTGATTCCATAAAACTTGTAGAATTCTTTTCGATTGATATTGTATCATCTTCATCTTCATATGGTTTTAATTCGTCTACTAATTCTGCTTCTTTTGTACCTCTAACACAATGCTTTTCGTCGTTAAAACGTCTAAACTCAACGGCATATTCATCGTGAGTATCTTTAACAAAAACAACAAGATATCCTTTAGCGTGTGCTTCTTTAATTAGTTCTATTTGTCTTGGTATAATTCTTGCGATTGCTTCATCGTGTAAAGCTCCTTCTCTTACAAATCCATTTACCATATCTACAACAATTAACATTCCTTCATAAACTTCTAAATTTTTAATTTTTTTCATTATCTTTTTCTCCTTTTTAACATTTTATTAATAACATATGTTTTAAAAATTACAAGTCAGCCGTACTTGTTATTAACATTATATTAATATCATATTTTTTTGTCAACACTTTTTTGAAAAAAATTTAAAAAAATAAAAAAAGAGGTTTTTACCTCTCTTCTGAAATCACGATAATAGTATCTCCTACTTTACTTAAACCGTCAATGTTATCGTCTCTTCCTTCAGTCTTATCTCCTGTTGCGGTATTAGGTACTGTTACTGACTCATCTGTTGTTCCAGTATCTGGAGTTGAGACGTTTTCACTTTCATCTTCAGTTGGTGTGGAAGTAGTTTCTTCTTCAGTACTTTCTTCCGTTTCTTCATCAGATGGTGATGTTGGTTCAATCATTTCGACAGTTGGCTTTTTTTCTTTTTCTTCAGTCTTTGTTGAATTATCAACTTTTCCTTTTTCAGGTTCTGTAAATTTATTAACTACAGATATTAATAAAAGTCCACCGGCAATAATTAATACTAAAATTACAATATAACGAATATAATTTCTCATACTTCCACCTCTTTTTCCCCTATATTATACTTGTTTTTTAAATTTTTTCAAGTCTTTTCTTTATTTTCCACCTCTAAGAGTTCTTAAGTTTTCTTTCATTGTTTTACGATATGATTTACCTTGTTCTTGTTCAGGAGTTGGTGCCATTGCTGTTGCGGTTTCAATAGATTGTAAATAGTCAGGATCGGTTGTTGCTAAAAAGTGACATAAATAAGCAAACTTATGACAAGATAGTATAGCTTCTCTTAATCTATTAATATCTGTACCCCTTATAAATATTCCTTCCATATCATCCCAGGGTACATAGGTTGGCAAAATATCATATTCTTCTAAAAGGCGTTCTAGTTCTTTATTTTGTTCTTCCTCTTTTGGAACAGGATATGTCGAAGGATAGAAATTTATATATTCGGCAAGGTCACAATACATTATTCCTCTTCTTGTTACAAAATCTAAGGCTTCTCCTATTTTTTCAGAGTCACTTTTTTCTCTTTCAAATCTTCCGTACGAAAAACCATCAGGAAGGCCTTTTTTAATTTTATAACTACCAAATAGGTTTCTAAATGCTTCATATGGAATTTCTCTTCCTATAACGTCATTATTATATACTACATGTTCTTCTATTTTC
>CALVJZ010000123.1 GCA_944332465.1 uncultured Bacilli bacterium
TACTTTTCTAAAATGTGTTCTAGGGAAACTTTTAAAATTGAATCAATATGATCATCATCTAAAGAATAAAATATATTCTTACCCTCACGTCTAATTTTTACTAACTTTGCATTTCTAAGAATTTTAAGTTGATGCGAAACCGCTGAAATCGACATATTAAGTAAATATGCTAAATCGCTAACACATAATTCTCCAAACTCTAAAACCATTAATAAATTTAGTCTAGTATTATCACCCATGATTTTATAAAAAAAAGCCAAGTCATGAATGGTATCGTTAGAACAAATTTTATTCTTCACTTTATTTACTAATATATTATTATGTATAACTTCATCATTAAGTTTTCCCAAAGATACCACCTCAAATATATTATAATAAATTAGTAGTTTTAACGCAAATAAATAAAAAACAAATAAATATTAACATACTTTATAAAAAAAAGTATATAATGAAATAAGAGGTGAACTATGAAGAGTTTAAGAGTGGTACTTATATTATTAATTTTTATTATTGTAATAGCTGGAATAATAGGTATTTGTAAGAAAGAAGAAATTGTAGAGAAAAAGGCAACTAAAAGTCTAGTTGCAACAGTAACAAATGTAGAAGGTAAAAATGTAACTGTTCAAGATAATAATAATGTAATTTATACATTTAAAATGAATAAAAAAACCCCCAAAGTTGGACAGTTAGTAAGTATTGAATACAAAGGAAAACTAAATAAAAAAAGTACTTTACAAACACTTAAAGTAACAACTTATAAAACAAAAGAGGTTACAAAAGATGAAGATGGTCTACCTGAAGACTTTAAAGATGATGGAATATTTAGTGATTACTATATTTTAGCGTATAAAAAGTTAAAAGGTATGACATTAGATGAAAAGGTTGCTCAAACTTTATTGGTACTTTATCCAGCCGAAAATCAACAAGAAATATTAAAAGAAAATCAGTTTGGAGGATACTTGTTCTTTTCTAAAGATTTAAAAGATAAAACAAAAGATGAAGTAGTAAAAATGATGAATGATTTACAAAAAGTAGCGAAAATTCCAATTTTAACAGCCGTAGACGAAGAGGGAGGTATAGTCGCAAGAGTCAGTGATAACCCTAATTTACGAAGTGAAAGATTTAAGTCACCTAGAGAACTATATCTAGAAGGTGGTATGACAAGAATAAGAGAAGACACTAAAGAAAAAAGTGAATTGTTACAAAGTGTAGGTATGAATTTAAATCTTGCACCTGTTGTTGATGTTTCCACCAATCCTGATGATTATATGTATAGTAGAACATTAGGTGAAAATACAGAATTAACAGCAGAATTTGCTAAAACTGTAATTGAGGAAAGTAAAAAAGAAGATGTGTCATATACTCTAAAACATTTTCCAGGATATGGAAATAATGGTGATACACACGAAGGCAGTGCTAATGACGATAGAACTTATGAAGAAATAATGAAAAATGATATTCCTCCATTCGAAGCCGGAATAAAAGCGGGCGCAGAAGCAGTTTTAGTAAGTCACAATATAGTAAGCAGTATAGATAAAGATAATCCTGCCTCATTATCAACTAATGTACATAATTTATTGCGTGATAAATTAAAGTTTACAGGTATTATTATTACAGATGATTTAAATATGGATGCCCTAGATAGTATTGAAAATAAAAATGTCAAAGCCTTATTAGCGGGTAACGATTTATTAATTACTGCAGATTACGAGGAAAGTATGAAACAGATAAAAACAGCCCTAGAAGAAAAAGTAATTGATGAAAATCTAATTGATAAAAGAGTCTTTCGTATCTTAGCTTGGAAATACTATAAAGGACTGATGTTTCAAAATAAATAATGCAAATTTTTGCATTTTTTTATTATTGACATTTGAATAACTATTCAAGTATAATATTATTAACAATTGAATAATTATTCAAATGAAAGGAGAAAATATGAAAAAAAGTTTTAAATTAGAAAATTTAGATTGCGCAGCATGTGCTGCCAAAATGGAAGAAGCCATAAAAAAAGTACCAGGAATAGTAGATGCTAATGTAAACTTTTTAATGCAAAAAGTAAAAATAGAGTTTGAAAGTGAAAACTATGATACAATTTTAAAAGAGGTTAAAAAAGTTTGTAAAAAAGTAGAACCAGATTGTACTTGGTTAGACTAGGAGATAAATTATGACAAAAAAAGAAAAAAAGGAATTAATAAAAATTATTATAACAATATTTTTACTTATTATAATTACTATATTGCCAGTAATAGATATGATTAAATTAATATTATATATATTTACGTATTTATTAATAGGTTATAACGTAATATTAAAAGCATTAAGAAATATAGTATCAGGACAAGTTTTTGATGAAAACTTCTTAATGACTATCGCAACTATAGGAGCTTTTGTAACAGGAGAAAACTTAGAAGCAGTTTTAGTAATGTTACTGTATCAAATAGGGGAGTTATTTAACTCTTATGCCGTAGGAAAATCAAGAAAACAAGTAAAGGAATTAATGGATATAAGACCAGATTATGC
>CALVJZ010000124.1 GCA_944332465.1 uncultured Bacilli bacterium
TCTCCTTAATTTAATTTTAGCAAAATAAAAAAGTAAACACATCTTTTTTTGTGTCTACTTTTATCTTACAACTTCACAATTAATGTTGCTTTTTAGTTATTTATATAATCTAAGCAATCTCTATAAAATTCGATGTGAGGTGGCAAAAATAATTTCTCATTTATTAAAGATTCAATTTCTTCAATAGATGCCCATTTAACATCTTCTACCTCTTCTTTTTGAACAGTAATTTCTTCAATATTGAAATCGTGTTTTAAATAATATAAATCAACAAAATCATCTTCCGTTTTTATTGTTTTAAATAGTTTTAATTCATCAGGATTTACATTAAGTCCTAATTCCTCTTTAATTTCAGTTACAATTCCTTCTAAACTATTTTCACCAGATTTTGGATGTCCACCAGTCGTTGCCCACATATGATATTTTTCAGGAACAGTTCTTTGAATTAAAAACTTTCCTTCAGAATTTTGCATCCAAACGACAACTGTAATATAATATCTTCCATTCGGAATGGGTTGCCCTTTTTCAATAACTTCTCCAGTTTTTTGTTTATTTTCATCATATAAATCTCTTTTTTCCACATTTAATTTCCTTTCTTTTCTAAATTATAACATAGCTTTTTCAAATCTTGAAATTCATCAATTGTATACATACATTCCTTATTGTCACCAAATCCATATGATGCATATATGTAGGGAATATTATTAAGTAATGAAGCATGTTGATCAGAAGCAGTATCACCAACATAAATGGGATTTTTCATAGTATTACGTTCTATAACAATTTTAATATTTTCTGTTTTACTTAAATTAGTATTACCAGCACATTCAAAATCTTTAAAATATTTATTAAAATTATAAAAGGAAAGAAAGGCTTCAATATATCCCACTTGACAATTACTAACAATATACAAATTATTACTTTTTGACAGTTCTTTTAAAGTTTCCCCGACTTTAGGGAATAATGTCCCTCCTTCTAATTTTATAAGTACAATTTCTTCTTTTTGACATTCTGTTAAAACTTTTATAGCAACGTCTTTATTTATCCCTTTTTCAATTTTAAACCACTTAATTATATCGATATTTGTTAATCCTAAAATATAATTGATATCATTTAAAGTTATTTCAATACTATATTTATGAAATATTCTTTTCCAAGCTTTTAGAATTGTATGTGATGAATCCCACAAAGTACCATCTAAATCAAATATAATATCCATATATAGTTATCTCTTCTTTATTTTTTGTGCAATTGTTTCTATGTCAGAATCGTCACACAAAATATTTAAGTCTTTGTGAATTTCATAGCGATTTGGGATATGAACTGCTTGAGCTGAATAAAATAATAATGGAATATCAGCTGATTCATGACATCTGTCTGATTCTATTTTTCCTCTAATTAACATTCTATAAGCACCTATAGGATCTAGTGGAATATTCGCCTCTTTTACAAAATGCTCTTTATCAATTAAATATTTTCTTAATGAATTAAATGCAATATCACCTCTCAAAGTATTAGGCATATAAGATCCATGTTTACCTTTATACATAAAAAGGTAATCACTAATAGTTGGAACATTTAAACTTTCTGTGTCACCAGTAAAAACTAACAAACAAACATCATTGTTAATATAATTAAAAGTTCTTGTAGGAAAATCTAAAGTCGAATCTTTATGTTTTAATCCATGGTGATATAAAATCCAATATTGCTCAAAGAACAGCTGGAAGTCTTTTTCTAATATCAACTCTAATTTTAAAGATTTTAAAAAATTAATATATCTTTCTTTTTCTCCAAAAGTTTCTGGTCTAATTAGTACCATACCAATATTATCCAAATTAATTTCATTTGGTAAATTTCTATTAGGCATAGTTGATAATAAATTATTGTATAGATGATCTAATTGATCAGTTTTTTGCTCCTTTATAAATCTAGCAATTGTATCCCCATACATTTTTTTACTTAAAATATCATTAGCAATAAAAAAATCATCAGGGGTTAAAAGGTCATTTTCCGATTTGTAAAGAAAATCTTTTCCGAATATAGATTCTACCTTATCATAATTATTTAACAATGGATAATATGAAACATTATTCTTTTTCATAAAACACCTCAATATATCTTTCTGCAAATTTAATTAAATCATATTTTTCCAACCATAAATCAGTTACTAAATTCTTTTTAATCTTTCCATCTTCTATTATTTTTTCTAGAACATTGGCTAGTTCGTGACTGTTGTTTCCAAATATAATACCTGAAGAATTTCCTGTTACTATTTCTTGAAGAGATGGTATTCTAGATAATAATGTAGTTATACCTAGTGATAAAGATTCTAGTGCAGAATAACCAAAACTTTCTGATTTGCTTGGAATCAAAACTATATCTGCAATTTTATAGCCTTCACAAATTTCAGTAAATTGTATAAACTTGACATTGATATCATTTTGGATAGCTAAATTATTTAACAATTTAATATTAGAATCGTATTGAGAATCAAGTCCTGTAAATATAACTTGAAATTTTTTTCGTATTTTCTTATCTAGAATAGCCAAAGCATTTAAAATCAAATCAGGTCTTTTTTGAATCATTTCTAATCTGCTTGGTAACAGAATTTTTATTAGGTTTTCATTTACATCATATTTTTTTAATAGCTCTGATTTATTTTCATTGCATATTAATCTTTCTCTATTTAATGCGTGAGGAATACAAATGACATTTTGATTTATTAAGTTACTCCATTTTAATGAATAAAATTCTGATGGGGAAACAAACTTAGTAAAATTGCTATTAACCTTTTTCATAATAGAAATCATGACTTTAAATTCTTCTTCTGATCCCAAAATCATAAATTCTTCATAATTAGAATGTAAAGTAAAAATTCTTTTTTTATTTTCCCAACACTTTAAGAATAAATGGGAATTAAGTTGTATAAAGTCATATTTTTCAATATTTATTTTTGATTCTATTTCTGTTGCTATGCGAATATAAGAATTATAATTATCTAATTTACCATATTTGTTTGCTATCATATATTCATCGGCAATAACATTTTTACCAAATAAATTTAAACTGATATAGTTTATTTTTTCATTTTTATAACTTTTACCAGATAACATATATACATCTACATCATTATTTAATCTAGACATTGATATTGCTAAATCTTGTACAAATCTTTCGGTTCCACCAATAGAGTCTTTAGAAACAAACCATGGGTTAATAATTGCTATTTTCATCACTATGACTCCAAACTATATAATTTTTAGTAATATTAGTAGTATATAAATCTTTAGTATATTTTTTAGAAACTAGAAAAGCTCGTTTACTCATAACATAATACTCATCTTCTTGAAAATTAAATTTTATAGGATTTGTATTTGGCTCTATAATATATCCTATATTCTCTTTTTGAACAGTTCTCGAAAATCCAAATATGGTGGATAAAATGACGGGTTTACCTCTAGAAATACCATCGATTAGTGAATTTGGAATATCCTTTGTTAATTTTTTTTGTATAGGGTATACGACAAAATCACAATTGTCAAATTCTTCTATTAATTCTTTTTCATTTACATTTAAAATCCTAACTTTGTTTTCTAAACTACGTTTTTCTATTTCTTCTACAAATTTTTTAGTTTTATTATCTCTTAATAAAACAGTTAAGTAAAAGTTAGGATTCAGAACTAACATATCCAATAAATATATTAAACCTCTTTCCCTTAATGGATCACCTTCAGCATTATTCCAACTTGCAAATAATAAATTAACATGAGATAAATCTATAGGTTTATTATTTTGTTTTCTTGGTATTTTAGCAGGAGTATATGAAACATGTATTAAAAATTGGTTTATTCCATATTCAATTAATTTTTGTTTATGATAATCATCTTCTACAAAAACTCCAGATAATTTCTTGTACTTTTTTAAATGTTGAGTATATTTTAGATACGGTTCTCTATACATTGATATATATATTTTTTTACCTGAGATGTTACAAATTATCCTTTTGTATAAAGATGGTTCTTCTTCAAAAATATGAATATCATCCTTACTAAATATTACATAGAAAAATAATAGGAAATAATAAATAAAAGGTGGATAAATAAATATTTTATCTTTTCGATCTTCTTTTCTAAAAGGTTTTTGATTCATAAATCTAGTTGCAGTAACTATTTTACCTCCAGTTTCTTGTAATAAATATTCCATTTGATTTGAAACTGCCTCTTTACTTCGTTTAAAAAAATCGTTTATTATAAGCATAATTATTTTTCACCCCCGATGATTTTTTCATAATTATCTAAAATATTATTAATGTATTTATCATCTCTATTATAAATATCTACAATAGAATATCTATCTTCTCTAGGC
Source organism: uncultured Bacilli bacterium (assembly GCA_944332465.1). Classification (GTDB taxonomy): domain Bacteria; phylum Bacillota_I; class Bacilli_A; order RF39; family UBA660; genus Faecimonas. The sequence goes on from CALVJZ010000124.1 coordinate 4,366, forward strand.
AATATGTTTTTTAAAATATTAAATAGTAACCCTCTTGTTACACCAAGTTTATTTATATTATTAAATATTCCAATTTTTAAAAGACAATTGTTTATTTCTTTAGATGAATGTCCTTGAATTAATGACATTATTATAATGGAAATTGATACGGAGATACCGTGATGAATATTTATATTATGCTCTATTTCTTTTGCTAAAATATGTTCAGATCCACTTTCTGGCCTGCCACAACCGTAAACATTAGTAATCATACCAGCCTTACCAACTAGATAAAATATTTTTTCAATATTGTTAATTATATTCTCAAGAGAATTATTTTTAATAAAATAAATTGTGTCGTTTAATAAATTTTGTGCTTGTTCATATATTTTTGAGTCTATATTTTCATGATTATAACTTTCTGCTAATTTCCAATCATATAATGCGGTATAAATAGAAAAGATATCAGCCAAACCATAGAGATTAAATTTTGATGATTTTTTCAAAAAATCATAGTCAACTAAAATTTTATTAGGAGTTTTTGCAGGAAGTGTTGTCTTTTTATTATTTATAGTTAAAGCAACTTTATCTGTAGCATAAACATTCGTGGACAGCATGGAAGGTATAGCAATTAAATTTTTATTAGACTGCATTGCTATATATTTACCTATATCTATTGCAGTTCCACCACCTAGGGCAACTATATTTGATATAGATAATGGAATATTGTCTATTATTTTATCGATTTTATACTTATCTTTAGTAATATCATAAGTACTTAAACAAGTTACTTCTTTTTTTATATCTATATTTACTTTTTTTAAAGATGTTGGGGAATAAATTAGCAATGAATCACTTGATAAATCCGCCAAATAATCTTTAATAACAGTTTTTATAGTTAAGTCAGAAAAATTATTACTATTTAAATATTTATTCTTAATAATTGAATAAGTTGATACAGGTACCAATTTTTTTAATAACTTCAAATCCTTTTTTTCAATTGTTTTTCTAACTGTTTTAGCACTAATTATATTTTCATCTATTTTAAATCTTGGTACAATAAATACATCAATATTATACGATGGTAGAATCTCCATAAGGTCTCTATTATATTGTTGAGTTACTTTATCAATTGGCTCATCTCCAACGAAACGCTTTGAAATATTTAATAATGGAGCAACATAACAAGCAAACAATTCTATGTCTAATGATGCATCAACTTCAACTTTATCATTAGTTTCTTTATCAAAATAGGCTTGAAAAGTCATAAAAGTTCCAAAAACTGTTCCACTTTCTAAAACTACTACATTTTTCAAGTCTTTACAGCTTTCTTTTGCCATCTCAAATCTATCAATAAATTTAAAATATGATTTATCTTCTTGAACAATAAAAACATACAAAGTATCTACTTGTTTTGATGCATATTCAATCAATTTTAAATGCCCATTTGTAAAAGGATTACAATTCATCATTACTGCACCGTTATTTGGGGTATTTCTTTTTTTTGATTTTAAATATTTTAAATATTTTATTAATTCTGGATTTTTATCATAATCGCTATTATTGTTTAATTGAGAACTTTTAACCAACTCTGGATTTTTTTGTTGATTTTTAGATTTTAATAAATTTTTGATATTATTAAAAATATACTCTGTTATAATCTCATTTGCTTTAGCATTACAATGAACAGGTTCTCCCATAAAATAATCATGCAGTGATGTTTTTTTGTTAATTGCTGAAGCAAATTTTTTTATATCAGTAATTCCAACTTTTTCTAATTGTTTTTTTTCTTCAGGACTTACTACAAATATAAACATATCATTTTTATGAATATTTAAGGTATCTGCTGTTCTAATATTTTCGTAGAAATCTATAGCTCTAGCACCGAAATTATTTACTTCATATTCAAGATTACTATTGTTTAATTTTTCTTGTAATAAACTTGGTATTGTGTGTTCATCATCAACGACTGCACCATAAACAATACAAGCACCAAAAATATTGATTTTATTAGTATATATTTTTGATTTGTTGGCAGTAAATCTTAATCCATTTATAACTTTACAGTATTGATTGTTAGAATCTGCTAAATAGCAGACACCATTTTTTAAAATTGTACCTGTCATTTCATTTCTTGAATTAATGAATTCTGTATTAAACATATCACCTAATACATTTTTAACTATTTTTCTTACTTCGGGATCTGATAGATTTGAATAATAATATCTATAATGCTTATCAAATGTAATCCTTAATTTTTCACTAAATGACAAATTAGTTAAATCTTCAGGAACTTGAAATTCGAATAGAATAGTATTATAACATGAGTTGTTATAGAATTCCTTAAAATAAATTAATTCGGAATAATCACATAATTCTTTTATTGTAATATATTTTCCAATTTCATTATTCATATTATATTTTTGTAAGTCAACTAGCCATCTTCTATAATCATTATTTATATTATCAGTATCAATTATAATAGAATCCTTTTCATTAATTTTTGAAATAAATTCTTCTTTATTTGAATCAATTTTGAAACAATTATATTTAGTATTAATAACAATGTAATTATATACTTTACTTTTTAGTGTCCCCATAATATATATTTTTTTAAATTCCAGTTGTTCTAACGCTTTTGATATTTTTTTATTATTTTTATATAAAGAATCCCATCGTTTTTTATTAATCCATAATTTATTATCATTTTGAATTAATTTTAATTCATATAATATATGTTTATTAAAATCTAAAACCGGTAAATATTCGATATCAAATTTATTAAATAACTTTTCAATATTTTTATCATCTGCATTACTATGCACATAGATATAATCTTTTAATATCATATCTTTTAAAGTATATTTATTAGTTATAAAGTTTTTATAATTAATTATTCCAATTATTTGCTCATTATCATTAGTTATATATACATTTCTATTAGAATTAAAGAAGTGATTTAAAATGATATTATATGCTGAACTAATATCATTCTTAATTAAATTTTCTTTAACTTTAACAATATTATCATTAAGAACATTCCACTCCATAAGACACCTCTAACTACTTTACGAAAAAAGGCAGTAATCCCATTTTTTAAGATTACTGCCTAATAAATTTTAATGGGTTGTACATTATACTTCCATAATTTATATATACATTATATAGTTTAATCAAAAAAAGTCAATCTTTTTTTAGTAACAACTATACACAAAGCTATATATATATATATTATGATAAAATGAAATTATCTTATATTTTGAATATAAGAAAAAAAGAGCTTACTTCATATTTACTATTTTTTGTGTTGTTCAATGTCCCTGATTCTTGATTAAAAGATATGGTTCGATTTTCAAACTTTTTGAATTTTTTTCATGTGTATCTATTTAAATATTACCTTTAAAATTTTCAATGTCACTAATATATCTAAGACTTAAATCATATTTTTCGCCTAATTGTTCGTGTGAAAGTCCTGATTTTTTTCTTAATTTCAATATATTGCCACCTAGCATATTTTCTCTCCTTTCAATATCAATTATAAATTATTGTTACTTTACAAATCTACCAAAGTACTTTGGCACTTTGTCAAAGAGTTTTAAAATTTAGATAAATTAATATTTGTATGTTACTTATATTATATCATCTTATTTAAAATAATAATAATTTTGGCACTTAAATAAATACATAAATAATAAACCTATTACTTTATACAATCTGTTCTTTTTTGAAACTTGCACAGGAATTAATAAGAATATACATATTGTCAAAAAATTAATGCTATGATTTTCATATTTGAAAATGCAAATAATATTAAAAAAGTCATAAGCATTAGTAAGTCAATATATAAATCCATCATTTTTATATATTTGCCTAAAGTCTTTTTTATACTTCTTATTGTTATATACAAAATATCACTCCCTTGTCCTATATCTTCTACGATACATATTTCGTTGTGTCATTATAGAACTAACTGCTTCTCCCATATTATCACTACCATATTCTTTTTTCCATAATCTAATTCCTTTCAAAATCAGATATAATAGACGCCTAAATTTGTATGTTACCTATGCAATGCAACCTATCAAAAAGTTGCAATTTTTTTCATTTTTTTCACTTTTTTTCATAAAAATTAATTTTCTCCCTAAATTATCAAAATCATGCAATTTTGTTTTTTCCCTTATTATAAGGGCTAAAAAGTGTATGTAGTAAGTGGGTACCACGAAGTGTTACACCTGTTACAGGTATCATTCCTATTACTACCATTAAGTTCATAATAGCTTGAAATATTATTTGAAACGTCATACCAAGTGATAAATATTTAGCGAATTGATCTTTAACATTTAAAGATATTTTTATACCCCTAGCGAGAATTAGAGAAAAAAGTCCGACAACTATAAATGCTCCAACTACACCAAATTCTTCAGCGATTATAGAAAATATAAAATCTGTTTGAGGTTCTGGAAGATAAAAATGTTTTTGGATAGAGTTTAGAAATCCCGTACCAAGTAATCCTCCTGGACCTATGGCATATAAACTTTGAATTATTTGAAAACCTGTACCTAAAGCATCACTCCAAGGATTTAAAAATGAAGTTATTCTATCCATACGATAGGGAGCAATAATAATTAAAATAGTTACACCTAATAGTCCTAATATTCCTAGTCCTAAGAAAAATTTCATATTAACTCCGGCAATAAATAAAAGAGAAACAATAGATACTACTAGAATAGCTCCTGTTCCTAAGTCTGGTTGAAGCATAATTAAAAAGAAAATAAAAAATAAAATAAATAAGATAGGAAAGACTCCTTCTTTATAACTTTTAATAAATTTATTGCTTTTAGATAAATATTTGCTTGTAAAAATAATCATGGCAAGTTTAGAAAATTCACTAGGTTGTATACCAAGACTACCAATACCAAACCAAGATCTACTACCATTTCTTATACTACCTATTCCAGGTATTAAGACAAGAATTAATAAAATTATACAAATTAATAATATTTTAGTTGAGTGTTTATAGTATATTTTATAGTCTATTTTTGAGGTTATTAGCATAAGTAATATTCCTATTAAAAAAAAGATAGTTTGATATTTTAAGTAATGAAAGCTATCGTTAAACTTGTATTCTGACCAAATACTTGAGGCTGAATAAATCATAATAATACCAAATATAGATAAAATAATAACAGATATAAATAGTGGTATATCTACTCTTTTTTCCATGTTATCACCTAGTTTATTATATTTTTAGAGTAAAAAAAAAGAACAAGTTGTTCTTTTACTTTT